>CAINUX010000030.1 GCA_903853895.1 uncultured beta proteobacterium
CATATCTCCCTAACCCTCGGGGTAGCCTCGCCAGCTTTGCTGGAAGTAGGCATGCCCGATACCCGAAGGATCAATATGCGCAAGATACGGGACGTCCTCCGTCTCAAACTTGAAGCCCGGCTCTCCCACGAGCGAACCGCAGCCGCCCTGCAAATCTCCAAAGGCGTTGTCACGAAATACCTCACGCTGGCCACAGCGGCAGGTCTGGACTGGAATCAAATCCAAGCCTTGGACGACACCGCACTGCATAACCGAATGCTGGGTTCCCCCCAACGCGTCAGCGGCTTCGTGCAGCCCGACTATGGGCGCATTCACCAGGAGTTGCGCCGCAAAGGCATGACGCTGATGCTGCTGTGGGAGGAACATGGCGCCCAGCATGCGGACCAAGCCATTCACAGCTACTCCCAGTTCTGCGAGAACTACCGCCGCTACGCCAAGACCCTCAAGCGCTCCATGCGCCAGATCCACCGCGCTGGTGAGAAGTTGTTCATTGATTACGCCGGGCCCACGGTAGGGCTGATTGACGGCAATCGCGCCCACATCTTTGTAGCGGCCCTGGGTGCGTCAAGTTACACCTTTGCCTGTGCCACACCCCGTGAAACCATGGCCGATTGGTTGGGTGCGACTGCTCAGGCATTGCGGTTCATGGGAGGTGTTCCCCAGCTCATCGTGCCGGACAACCCCAAGGCGCTGATTGCCAATGCTGACCGGTATGAACCCCGTGCCAATGAAACGGTGCACGACTTCGCCCGGCACTACGGCACCTCCTTCCTGCCCGCACGCCCCTACCACCCGCAGGACAAAGGCAAGGTCGAATCGGCCGTGCAGGTGGTGGAGCGTTGGATACTGATGCGACTGCGCCACCAGAAGTTTGCAACGGTGGACGATGTCAACGAGGCCATTACGCCGCTGCTGGAGCAACTCAATGCCAAGGCGTTTCAGAAGCTGCCGGGCAGTCGCGCCAGTGCATTCGCCCAACTCGATGCCCCAGCGCTGCAATCCTTGCCGGCACAGACCTGGGAGCTGGCTGTTTACAAGACCGTGCGTGTCCACATTGACCAGCATGTCGAGTT
Organism: uncultured beta proteobacterium; assembly: GCA_903853895.1. Classification (GTDB taxonomy): domain Bacteria; phylum Pseudomonadota; class Gammaproteobacteria; order Burkholderiales; family Burkholderiaceae_C; genus Allorhodoferax. The sequence continues at coordinate 1,074 of CAINUX010000030.1, forward strand.
TGAGGGCCACCGCTACAGCGTGCCGCAGTCGCTGGTGGGTCAAGTCCTGGAGGCCCGTGTCACGGCCCACACGGTAGAGCTGCTGCATCGGGGCCAGCGCGTGGCCTCTCACCTGCGCTGTGCGCATAAGGGCGGATTTACCACCGTGCCCGAGCACCTGTCTGCCGCGCACCGTGCCCATTTGGAATGGACGCCAGAGCGGCTGATCCACTGGGGCAACAGTATTGGAATTGCCACTGGGGCCTTGGTGACACGTCTTCTGGAAACTCGCAAACACCCCGAACACGGTTACCGAGCCTGTCTGGGCTTGCTGGCACTGGCCAAGCGCTTTACCCGGCCACGGCTGGAAGCCGCTTGTGTGGTGGCCCTGGAGCTGGGCACCACCAACAGCACCCATGTGCGCGACATCCTGGTCAATGGGCGAGATCAGGTACAGCCCATCACGCCGGAATGGACCAGTCCGCAACACGCGCATGTGCGTGGTCCGGAGTATTACCAATGACAAACCAAGCAACAACCCACAACCCGATGATGATGAACACGACGATTGAACAACTGCACGGTCTGCGCCTGGCCGGTATGGCCAGTGGCTTGCAGGAGCAACTCACCCAGGCAGGAATGACGGCCATCAGCTTTGAGGAGCGCTTGGCACTGCTGGTGGACCGTGAAGTCCACTGGCGCAATGACAAACGCCAGACCCGACTACTCAAGGATGCCCGACTGAAGTACAGCCAGGCCAGCATTGAGGATCTGGATACCCGCGCCGGACGGGGCCTGGACCGCAAGGCGGTGATGAGTCTGGCTTTGGGTGACTGGATTGACAGCGGTCACAGTGTGTTGATTACCGGCCCCACCGGGGCAGGCAAGTCCTGGCTGGCATGTGCGTTGGCACAGTACGCCTGCCGCCGGGGGCACTCGGCGTATTACCAACGGGTTCCCCGACTGGCTGAGGAACTGCGCATTCGCCATGGCAACGGGACGTTTGGCAAATGGCTGATCCAGTTGGCCAGGACGGATGTGCTGTTGCTGGACGATTGGGGGATGGCCGGTATTGATGCCCAGACCCGTGCGGACTTGCTGGAGATCATCGACGACCGGGCCGCCAATAAGGCCACCATCATCACCAGCCAGTTGCCGATTGAGCATTGGCATGCCTGGGTGGGCGACGCCACCATAGCGGACGCCATTCTGGACCGCGTGATGCAAAAGAATCACCGTTTCACCCTGACGGGTGAGTCTCTTCGTCAGAAGCCCAAATCAAGCAAGAAGGAGGTCAATCCAGACCCATCGTGACCGACACCCCTACAATTTAGATGCGCAATACCGCACGCTGCGCCACCGGTCACGATCGACCGGAATCAGCGGTCACGATCGCCGGAATACGCACGAAATATGCAGCAGCCTTTCTTGTCGGCCGCGTCCACACACGTTTGCTTCGGTATCCGGCATATTTACAGCAACCTCCAAGCCAAGTTGGCGGCACTTTCCAATTCAAAAGCCAATACGCAAATCTGGCTCAAGACAATTGAGAATTTTCAGAAAAGGGGACTTCGTGCCGAAGAGTTGGAGTTGTCTAATCTCTGCCGAAAATTGCTAGCTTGCACTGACAAAGCCCAGCAATTTACCGGCCTCGAATTGGCAAATATTTGTCAATTTGATTCACTGCGGTTATCGGTCATACCCGTTGTCAGCGAAGCCAAGCAGCAGCTACATTTCGCAAGAGCTCCCGCAAGGCCATTGAAGAAGGCCAAAAACTTGCCCAAGGCACAGGGCGGGCAGGTACGCGAAATCTCCGGCTTTGATTCAGTGTTGGGGTATCGAATCGAGGAAGTTGTGCATCCAACTCTATGGGGTAAGGAGAGCCACTGGCAGGCAGTATTCCATAACGGCGGTGTCATTCAGGACGAGCGCAAACAGAGTTTGTTTGCCGATCGAGCAGTAGCCGAGGCTTTAGCGGTAACGCATGCAAGGCAGCATTTCCCCAAGAGGGTCGCGTTGGGACGATTTAGTGACTATGCCTGGACTGGGGGCGAGTCGTATCGCGAATGGCTGGTCACGCTACCGTATCACCCTGCGAATTACGTTGACGGACATTTCATCAACCGCAACGTTCTTGCCCACGTGCGCTGTGACCTGAGGGAGGGCGCGGAAGGCGAGAAGGTGCTGATGCTGCAGGAGGTTCAAAGTGACTGGGCACAAAGAACTCGACGGGCTATATCTAACGGCGAGATCAGGGCAGATGACCAACGGCGCCCGCCGCTGATAAAGGAGTGGGTCAGCTTGGCGATCAAATTGATGCTGCTTCACGCTGCAGAAAGAGACCTCGATGCCATGACCTGGACACGCGGATCGCACCAGGTATTCAGATACAAAGGATTAGGTAGGGATGGCCTCATTGAACTGTATGACCGAACTATCCCAAGGGAAGTCAACCGCTTATTGAAGCATTTAGGTGCTGCCTGCGAAAATCTCGGTGTCTTCGTTCCCACGAATTTCAGTATCCAGCAGTCCGAAAGTGGATATGAGGTTTATTCGCTGACTGACGAGCTGCTCGGGACCGCATTGACCTTGGAAGACGCCAGACAGCACGTCCCAGACCAGGGCCACGAGTTGCTATTCGACGTTCATGGTGTACGACTGACTCCGGTGGTTCGCAGCGCAATACTAGCCGAAGGGTTCCCCCTTTGGGGGTGAACAAGCAACAATGAGCAGTTCGGAAACCCGTTGTCGAAATGCACAATTTCATTCTCACTTGACTTCATTTTTTTGTTTATATGCCCGCATCCAAACCGATATTCGACCTTCGACCCGGAGTGACCGAGCCCGTAGTGCTGATGATTTCGCGGCGACAGGTTCAGGAGCGCGATCTTGCCTCTGTCCTGGAAAGCCTCAAACCCTTTACGGCCGCCCGAGAGGACGCATG
>CAINUX010000031.1 GCA_903853895.1 uncultured beta proteobacterium
ACTAAGTGCTACATCCTTGGACTCCATTGGACATTAACAGGACAAACCATGCACACATCCACACTCCGCGCCGCTGGTGGCTCCATCGCCGTGACCATTCCGCAGTCGCTGGCCAAGTCCACCGGCTTGCACCCAGGCGACAAAGTGAGTTTTGAATTTGACGCCGGGCGCTTGATCATTTCACCGATCAGCCGTCGCAAATACAGCTTGCAAGAGCTATTGGCCATGCAGGGCGACGAGCCACTGGTGATCGACAAGGCTTGGGACAACATGCCCGCCGTCGGCCAAGAGGTTCCCCTTTGAGTCGCAAAGTTTGGCAGCGCGGCGACATTGTGGTTGCCAGTTTTGACCCCACGCTGGGCCAAGAGCAGCAAGGCCGCAGGCCCGGCATTGTGGTGACGCACGCCGACTTGAACCGGCTGGGCATGATTGGCGTTTGCCCGATCACGCAAGGCGGTATGGGCGCGCGCAATGCGGGTTTGTCAGTCAGTTTGATGGGCACCGGCACGCAGACGCAGGGCGTGGTGCTGGTTCACCAATTCAGGATGATTGACCCATCACAGCGCGGTTTGACCCTGATTGAGCAAGCGCCGGACGATTTGGTGGAAGAAGTGCGGGCGCGGGTGGCCGCCATGCTGGATTAGCCGAAAAACGCGACATAGCGCTCACGTTATCCACAATTACGTTGTTTTGTTGCATCTTGGATGTGTGCGTGCTATAAACGGCTTGCCTGGACTACTGGATATAAACCCATTCGGGTTTGTAGGTAGTCTGAATGCAAGGACAACATGATCCAAATGGTTTCCCCAATCGGCAATATCCGGTCGCATTACGAAGACTTTATGCGTGAGGTCTATCGCGGGCGCGAAGCGGAAGTTTTGTGTGGCCCGTCAAAAGCGAGCATTTCGAGTGGCTTCCCCGTTCAAGGCGGTGGTGGCGCCAGTGCAGACGTTGACGCAGAAGGTAGCGAGGGCGGCGGTGAAGCACCCGCAGTAGCAGCAAGTGACGATGACGGCGACTCTGACGATGGCGACCCCGACCGACGAGGTAGAAAGGCATCCAAAACCAGAAAAAACCACGCAAACCCTGACAAGCTAAGTTCATTAACCAACATCCGCCGAGACGGCGCTGTAAACACTATGACCCAAGACCCCCGCGCAGATGCGCAACCCAATGCCACCAATCCGGCTGGCGCTCTACCCTCTCCCCAAAATCCTGACATTGCCTTGTGGCGCTTGCCCACGGTGTTGGCACACGTCCCGGTTAGCCGATCCCATTGGTGGGCAGGCGTGGCCGAAGGTCGCTACCCCGCGCCCGTGAAGCTGTCAAAACGTTGCGTCGCCTGGCGCAGCGCCGACATCCGCGCCCTGATTGCTTCTTTCTAAACGAGGTGCAGCATGACAAACACCTCTATCGGCGCAACGCCGGGAACAAGCGGCCTGAAAACGCCGCTGAAAATGATCTGACACTTTCGGCCAACGACCAAACCACAGCCTTGTCCAATGAGGTATGAGCCTGAACGAAGGCCTGTATTTCCAAGCAGGAATGAGCCTGAAGCCGCAATTTGAGGTGAATTTGAGGGAGGACTGATCATCCAGAAATGGTGATCAACATGGATGAGTCC
>CAINUX010000032.1 GCA_903853895.1 uncultured beta proteobacterium
ACATCCAGCCAGGCGCCGGTGGCGGCCAGGTGCGGGTCGGTCAGCAGATCATCGAGCTTCATCATGGGCATGACGGGAATGTCGTGCGCTGCAAGCGCGCGCAGCCAGTGCGCGGTGCCATGCGCGCGCAGGTGGTCTTGCACAAAGCCGTAGAGCGCGTCGATGTGGGTGATGCGCGCGCTCTGGGTGGTGAAGCGCAGGTCTGATTCAAAGCGGTCGGCCTCACCGACCAACCCAAGGAAAGCCCGCCAGTGCGCATCGTTGTACATCAACGCGCAGACGTGCCCATCCGCCGTCGCGTAGGGCTTGCGGTTGGGGGCCAGCATGCGGCTATGGCCCATAGGACCAATGGGAGGCTCCCAGGTCGCGCCACCCAGATGCTCACCCAGCACAAACTGCAGCAGGCATTCGAACATGGGCACCTCCACACTCTGACCCCGCCCGGTGCGCACGCGGGCCAGCAGCGCGGCCATGATGGCGTGCACCATGTTCAGCCCGGTCACACGGTCGGCAAAGGTGGCGGGCACGTAACGCGGCTCGGGGCTACCGCTTTGCGTCATCAGCCACGGGATGCAGGCGGCGCCCTGGATCAGGTCGTCGTATGCCGGCCAGTCGGAGTAAGGGCCTCCTTCGCTGTAGCCATAGGCGCCGCAGTAGACGATGCGCGGGTTCACGGCCCGCACGGCTTCCCACGACAATCCCAGGCGCGCCATGCTGGCCGGGCGGATGTTGTAGGCCAGCACATCGGCCGTGGCGCACAGCTGCAGCAGCGTGGCGCGGTCATCCGGCTCTTTCAGATCCAGCACCACCGAGCGCTTGTTGCGGTTGGCGTTGATAAAAATGTGGCCCATGCCGGGGTGTTGCATCGGCCCCGCGTGGCGCATGATGTCGCCGCCCGGTGGCTCGATCTTGATGACGTCGGCGCCGTAGTCGCCCAGGATTTGCGTAGCGTAGGGGCCTAGCACGACGCCGGTCATGTCGATGACGCGGATGCCGGCCAGGGCGCCTACGTTCACGGTCGCATCAGTCACTTGCTACTATTTCAATAGCTAACTATTCATATTCCACGAGGGCTATCAGCCTATTCCGGCCTGATATTTGCAGCCTTGACCCAGCCGGACCATTTCTTGATTTCAGCGTCGATGGTTTTGGCCAGCTGGGCAGAGTCCTGGTAGTCGACGTCAATGCCGACACCAGCAATCTTCTCGCGCACCTCGGGCTTGGCCATCACCGCAGCAAAGGCGGCGCCCACCTTGGCTTTCACGTCAGCCGGCAGATTGGCTGGCGCCATCAAACCAAACCAGGCACCCATGGCGTAGTCCTTGACCGTGTCACCAATCGGCGGCACCTGCGGCGCCTTGCCCGCTCGCTTGGCCGTCGTCACACCCAGACCTTTCAATCGGCCACCGTTCATTTGCGACACGGCGTTACCCACATCGGCAAAGGCAAATTGCAGGTTGCCGCCCAGCAAATCGGTCAAGGCAGGCGGAATGCTTTTGTAGGGCACGCTCAAGAATTCCAGCCCGGCCATCTGGCCCAGCAAGGCGGCCGACACCAGCGAGCCCGACGAGCCGTGGCCATAGGCCAGCTTGCCCGGGTTGGACTTGCCGTAGGCGATGAACTCCTTCATGTCCTTGGCCGGAAAGTCGGCCTGCACCATCAAAATGAAGCCGGTCTCGCCGATCTTGCCAATCGGCGTGAAATCCTTCACCGGGTCATACGACAATTTCTTGTACAGGCTCACATTGGCCGCCTGCGTGGTGCTGGTGGTGACCAAAAACGTATAGCCGTCACCGGGTGCGGCCTTGACTGCTTCAGCGCCGAGGATGCCATTGGCACCGGCCTTGTTCTCCACGGTAGACGACTGCCCCAGCGCCTCACCCATGGCCTGGGCGACGATGCGGCCCACCGCGTCGGTTGCACTGCCGGCCGAAAAGGGAACCACAAATTTGATGGGCTTGGACGGGTAGGCCTGGGCCAGGGCCTGCCCGGTGAAGCCGGTCAGTGCCAGCAAGATGGCAGCAGTTGCCATGCGCGCGGCCCGGCGTTTGAATGGGTGGTGAATGGTCATGCAGTCTCCTTTTTGTGGTTGGCACCATCGTAACAAGTAAGCGTCCAGCAGACCGCAGTGCGTCAATCCCCGCCGCCGCCACAGCCCCCACCGTCGCCGCCTCCGTCACCCCCGTCACTGGATGCGTCGCAGCCACCAAAGCCATCCGCGTCGCCCGACGCGCCCCCGCCATCGCCGCCACCAAAGCTGCTGCCACAGTAGGAGTCGGACCCCGCCTGGCGGTTGATGTCGCTGCAGTCGGGTAGGTAGCTGAAGCCACCAGGGATGGCGAACTTTTTGTCCAGCGCAAACAGCAACGGGAGACGCGTGGGCTTGCGGGGGTCAATGCTCTCTTCCTTGCACGCCCAAAACCAGGTGCGGCGCAGGCCATCGTTGCGCTTGGGGTCACGCCCCAGCACCTCGGCCGGGGTGTGGTGCAACAGTTTGCCAAAGGCTGCGTTGCACCAGGCCTCGTAGGCACGGGTGTGCAGGATGAACTCGTGCCACGCCGCGTCCACCACCACCGACGGCATGGCAACGAACTGGCGCTGGCTACGCAGATGTGCCATGAAAAATTGGCGCAGGCCGTGCAGCACCAACTCCACATCGCGTGGCTGCAACTGCGGGAACTGGGCGCGCAGCTTGGCCCCCAGGAACCTTGGAAACGTCGACTCGCGAATGAACTGCCGGCGCAGGCTGGTCTCCCACGCACGGAGCGCCACAAACAGGACGAGGCCCAAAAAAACGGCGCACACCATCATCAGGGGGAACATGCGCGCCCAGGGCCGCGTTGCAACCACCAGCGCAGGAAGCACCAGCACAGCCAGCCACTTGCTCAGGGCCAGCCAGCGAATGCGACGCAGCAGCGCGACCTTAAGCGCGGGCAGCTGCATAGCGCTCCTCCTCCTGCAGGCGCAGCACCCTGCGCTGCACCTTGCCGGTGGTGGTCATGGGCAGGGCGTCAACGAATTCAATCTCTTTGGGGTACTCGTAGGGCGCTAGCAGGCCCTTGACGTGGGCCTGCAGTTCCAGCGCAAGCTCTGCATGAAATTTGGCTGTAGCCCTCGTATCACCTGCATATCTCGCTACAAAATCAGGAGCGATCACCACATAGGCCTTGACCACGGAGCCGCGCTCGGAGTCGGGCTTGGGGACCACAGCGGCGTTGGCCACGGCGGGGTGCTTGACCAGGCAGTTCTCGATCTCGCCGGGGCCGATGCGGTAGCCCGCGGCCTTGAACACATCGTCGGCGCGGCCGTGGTACCACAGGTAGCCATCGGCATCGCGCAGCGCCTGGTCGCCGGTGCGGCACCAGTCACCGGTGAACTTGGCGCGGGTGGCGTCGTCGTTTTTCCAGTAGCCCAAAAAGAAGATCGGGTCCGGCTTGCCGTGCACATCAAAGCGGTTCAGCGCCACGTCGCCGGGCACACCCACGGGACACTCGTTGCCATCGTCGTCGATGACGCGCACCTGGTGGCCGGGGTAGCCCATGCCCATGCTGCCGGGCTTGGACGGGTACAGCGCGTTGCAGTTGCCGACGATGTAGTTGATCTCGGTCTGGCCAAACATCTCGTTGGGTTTGACGCCCAGCTGCTGTTCGCAGTACGCAAACACGGCGTCGCCCACCGCCTCGCCGGCGCTCATGATGGCCTGCAGCTGCAGTGTGAAATGCTGGCTTACTGTGTGCTCGGGTGTGCCGGGATACGCCTTCATCATCGCCTTGAGCGCGGTGGGGAACAGGAAGGTATGCGTCACACCGCACTGCCCCATCAGCTCCAGCGCCGTTTCCGGGCTGAAGCGCCCGTTATAGGCCACGATGGGGCGGCCAAAGTACAGCGTGGGTAAGAGCGCATCCATCAGCCCGCCGGTCCAGGCCCAGTCAGCGGGACTCCAGAAGACAGCCTGGGTCTCCCCCTTCATAAACGGATCAAAGCCAAACCAGTTCTGGCTGGCCACAAACCCGGGCAGGTTGCCGATCAGCGCGCGCTGGGCCAGCAAAGCGCCCTTGGGGTTTCCGGTGGTACCACTGGTGTAGATCAGGATGGCCGGGTCGTCGGCCAGCGTGTCCACCGGCGTGAAGCGCGTGCTGAACTGGGCTAGCGTATCGGCAAACTCGCAGTCGGCCAGGCCCTCTACAGCCTGTGATTCGCCCACGCCCACCACGGTGCGCAACAGCGGGCAGTGCTTGCGCGCCAGCATCAGGTCCGCCAGCGCCGACGCGTCGGCAATGGCTATCACGGCTTCGCTGTCCTGCAGGCGGTATTCCAGGGCATCGGGGCCGAACAGCAGTGACAGCGGCATGGCCACGGCGCCCATTTGCAGCACGGCGATATAGGCCACGGCCGTCTCAAAGCACTGCGGCATGACGATGGCCACGCGGTCGCCCCGCTGCACGCCCTGCGCAACCAGCGCGTTGGACAAGCGGTTGGCCTGCTCCTGCAGCTGGGCGTAGGAGTAAAAAACATCTCCAGCCCTCGTGGAATAAGCCTGTATAGCTACTCTTTTAGTAGCGCCCGGCAGGGACGCCCAGCGCGCGCAACAGACCTGGGCAATGTTGAAGTGCGTGGGCACGGCCCAGGTGAAGCGGTTGTGCAGGCGCTGGTAGGCCTTGGGCACGCCGCCCAAGGATGGCGCACCCCCCCGGCCGTGCGCTTCGGCCTTGTCGCTGTTTTGACTGACGTGCATCAAGTGCCTCCGTATGATGGGGTAAATGTACCAAGTCAAAAGAAAACCCCATAGCGAGTTTGTCCCTATCCGTAACCTGCAGTACCACGTGCAGGTGTGGGGCGAACCGTCTCACGACAAAACCCCACTCGTCATGGTCCACGGCTGGATGGACGTGGCCGCCAGCTACCAGTTTGTGGTCGATGCGCTGAGCCACGACCATTACGTGATCGCGCCCGACTGGCGTGGATATGGAAAGACTCAATCCGGCGGGGTGGACAACTTCTGGTTCCCCGACTACATGGCCGATCTGGACTTCCTGCTGGACCACTATTCACCCGACCGCCCGGTCAACCTGGTCGGCCACAGCCTGGGTGGCAACGTGGTGATGCTGTACGGGGGGGTGCGCCCCGAGCGCATCCGCCGCCTGGTGAACCTGGAAGGTTTTGGCCTGCCCGCCACCACGCCCGACATGGCGCCCGCACGCTACGCCAAGTGGATGGACGAACTGAAGAAACTGCACCGCGGCGAACTGGATATGAAAGCCTATGACGCTGTCAGCGGTGTCGCGCGTCGCCTGATGAAAACCAACCCGCGCCTGAGCCCGGATAAGGCTAACTGGCTGGCCGAGCACTGGGCCGAGGAAGACGCCGAGGGCAAATGGACCATCATGGGTCAGCCCGCCCACAAGGTCATCGGCGCCCACCTGTACCAGCAGGAAGAAGTGCTGGCCTTGTACCGGCGCCTCAGCATGCCGGTGCTGGCCGTGGAAGCGTCCGACAACAGCCTGGACCTGTGGTGGAAGGGCAAGTTCACGCTGGAGCAATACCACGAGCGCATCCAGAGCGTGCCCAACGTGGAGATCGGTTTCATCCCGGACGCCGGGCACATGATGCACCACGACCAGCCCGGGGTGCTGGCAGCGATGATCGAACGTTTTATTGCCTGACACCCCGACCGGTGCGACCCGCTTTACCGGCCTTCACGGCTTTGTTACCCTAGGCCGATGAACACCCCCACCCCGCTCTCATCCGCACCAGGCAATCCCCACGTCAACCTGGCGCTGCAGGGCGGCGGCTCGCATGGTGCCTTTACCTGGGGCGTGCTGGACACCCTGTTGGACGATGGACGCGTGGCGTTTGAGGGCATCAGCGGCACCAGCGCCGGAGCCATGAACGCCGTGGCCATGGCACACGGTCTGGCACAGGCCCAGGGCCGGACGCAGCTGCAGATGCGCGAGTCGGCCCGCGCGTCGCTGCAGCAGTTTTGGGACGGCATTGTGGACATGGGGGCCGTGGCCAACTCCATCTCGCAGGCCCAGCGCGCACCGTTTGACATCCTGTTTGGCGGCTTTGGCAGCCTGACGGGCCACCCCTCCCCAAGCCAGATGGTGAATGACGCCATGACCAGCTTCTGGGCCAAGACCGTGTCGCCCTACCAGAGCAATCCGCTGGACATCAACCCGCTGCAAAAATTTCTGGAGGCGCAGGTCGACTTTGAACAGTTGGCAGCGTTCAAGGAACTGAAGGTGTTTGTGGTTGCTACGGCTGTCACCACCGGCAAGGCTGAGGTGTTTTCCGGCCAGCGGCTGAGTGCCCGGGCGGTCATGGCCTCGGCCTGCCTGCCCGCGGTGTTTCAGGCCGTGGAGATTGAGGGCGTGCATTACTGGGATGGCGGTTTTTCGGGCAATCCGGCCATTCACCCGCTGATTTACCAATGCCAGAGCCGCGATATCGTGCTGGTGCAGATCAACCCCATCCAGCGCGACAAGCTGCCAACCAGTGCGGGTGACATCATGGACCGCGTCAACGAGATCACCTTCAACGCGGCACTGATTGCCGAGATGCGCGCCATTGACTTTGTCAAACGCCTGCTGGCCGAGGGCAAGCTGGACCCCGCGCGCTACAAGGATGTGCTGATGCACCGCATCGACGGCGGCGAGATTCTGGAAGGCTTTCACGCCTCCACCAAGTCAGCCACCGACGCCAAACTCATCCACACCCTGCGCGATCTGGGCCGGGACTGCGCCCGCCAGTGGCTGGCCCAACATTTCACGGCGCTTGGGGTGTCCTGCAGCGTCAATATCGGGCGCGACTACCTGGACGACCTGCGCGTTCCGGCACGCTAGCTCCGTCCCAACTAAAATACTCGGTTATTCAAGAATTCACCGCATAGGACAGCATCATCATGGAAGCAGAACGCATCAACCTCATCGGCACCCAACTCACGGACCTCTCCGCCAGGACCCAAGAGTTACGGGGGTATCTTTGACTACGATGCCAAAGCCGAGCGCCTGCGCACCGTCATTGCATCACTAGAAGATCCCACCGTCTGGAACGACCCCAAGCGCGCCCAGGAACTGGGCAAGGAAAAGAAAGCCCTGGACGGCGTGGTGGTCACCATCACTGATCTGGAAAGCGAGCTCTCCGACAATCTCGAACTGTTCGAGATGTCGAAAGCAGACGGCGACGAAGCCGGCCTGATCACAATTGAAGGCGAGACCGCCAAGCTCTCCGCCATCATCGAGGGGCTGGAGTTCCGTCGCATGTTCAACAACCCGGCGGACCCGCTGAACTGCTTTCTGGACATTCAGGCCGGCGCCGGTGGCACCGAGGCCTGCGACTGGGCCAGCATGTTGCTACGCCAATACCTCAAGTATGCAGAGCGCAAGGGATTCAAGACCATCATTGAGGATGAAACTGCAGGTGACACCGCCGGCATCAAGGGTGCCACCATCAAGATCGAAGGCGAATACGCCTTTGGCCTGCTGCGCACCGAAACCGGCGTGCACCGCCTGGTACGCAAGTCGCCGTTTGACTCGTCGGGCGGGCGTCACACCAGCTTTGCCAGCGTGTTTGTCTACCCCGAGATTGACGACTCGATCGAGATCGACATCAACCCCAGCGATGTGCGCACCGACACCTTCCGCGCCAGCGGCGCCGGCGGCCAGCACATCAACAAGACCGACTCGGCCGTGCGCCTGACCCACATCCCCACCGGCATCGTGGTGCAGTGCCAGGACGGGCGCAGCCAGCACAGCAACCGCGACGTGGCGTGGAAACGCCTGCGCTCGCGCCTGTACGACTTCGAGTTGCGCAAGCAGCAGGAAGCCCAACAAAAGCTGGAGGACACCAAGACCGATGTGGGCTGGGGTCATCAGATCCGCAGCTATGTGCTGGACAACAGCCGCATCAAAGACCTTCGCACCAATGTCGAGGTATCGGCTACGCAGAAGGTGCTGGACGGCGACCTTGATGTATTCATCGAAGCGTCACTCAAACAGGGCGTGTAGCCCCAAACACAAGAATTTCCGGAGAACAACATGCTGCAACTACGTGATCAAGATGGTCCCGCCATGGTCATCAACCGGGCCGACTACACGGCACCGGCCTACCGCATCGACACGGTGGAACTGACATTCGATCTGGACACGGCCAAGACCCGCGTGCTGAATAAGATGACGTTGCGCCGCAACCCTGACGTCGCCGCGCAGCCGCTCAAGCTCGATGGCGAAGAGCTGAACCTGGCCCGCGTGCTGGTCAACGGCCAAGGCACGTCCTTCAAGATGGAGGGCGAGTGTCTGGTGCTGGAAAACCTGCCCGAAGGCCCCGAGCCTTTCGATCTGGAAATCTTCACCACCTGCGCCCCCATCAAGAACTCCAAGCTGTCAGGCCTGTACGTTAGTCAGGATTCGTTCTTCACCCAGTGCGAGGCAGAAGGCTTCCGCCGCATCACCTATTTTCTGGACCGCCCCGATGTGATGGCCATGTACACGGTGACCTTGCGCGCCGACAAGGCCAAATACCCCGTGCTCCTCAGCAACGGCAACCTGGTGGATAGCGGCGACCTCGAAGACGGCCGCCACTTTGCCAAGTGGGTTGATCCACACAAGAAGCCCAGCTACCTGTTCGCCCTGGTGGCAGGCCAACTGGTGGCGCGCGAGCAGCGCATCACCAGTCGCGCGGGCAAGGACCATCTGCTGCAGGTGTTTGTACGCCCTGGCGACCTGGATAAGACCGAACACGCGATGAACTCACTGATGGCCTCGGTGGCTTGGGACGAGGCCCGCTTTGGGTTGAGCCTGGATCTGGAACGCTTCATGATCGTCGCCACGGCCGACTTCAACATGGGCGCCATGGAGAACAAGGGCCTGAACATCTTCAACACCAAGTACGTATTGGCCAACCAGGCCACCGCGACGGACATGGACTACGCTGGCATCGAGAGCGTGGTGGGCCATGAATACTTCCACAACTGGACCGGCAACCGCATCACCTGCCGCGACTGGTTCCAGTTGAGTTTGAAGGAAGGCCTGACCGTGTTCCGCGACCAGGAATTCAGCATGGACCTGTGTGCCGACGCGTCGGCCCGCGCCGTCAAGCGCATTGAAGACGTGCGCGTGCTGCGCACCGCCCAGTTCCCGGAGGACGCCGGCCCAATGGCCCACCCGGTGCGGCCTGACAGCTATATCGAGATCAACAACTTCTATACCCTCACTATTTACGAAAAAGGTGCCGAGGTGGTGCGCATGATGCAGACCCTGGTGGGTCGCGACGGCTTTGCCAAGGGCATGAAGTTGTATTTCGCGCGATTCGACGGCCAGGCCGTCACCTGTGACGACTTCGCCCAGAGCATGGCCGACGCCAACCCCGAATCCAGCCTGGCCCACTTGCTACCGCAATTCAAGCTCTGGTACAGCCAGGCCGGCACGCCGCGCCTGGGTGCCACCGGCAGTTTTGATGCGACCGCGCAAACCTACACACTGCAGTTGACGCAAAGCTGCGCACCCACCGCCGGACAAACCGACAAGGCACCGTTCGTCATTCCCGTCCTGATGGGTCTGGTGGGCAACAGCAGTGGCGCAGCGTTGCCACTCACCGTGCAGGGCAGCACCGACGCGCCCGCCGACAACCACCTGTTCGTGATGACCGGTAAGACCGCCAGCATCACCTTCACCGGCGTGGCCGAAGAGCCCGTGCCCTCCATCCTGCGCGGCTTCTCGGCCCCCATTCTGCTGGACTTTGACTACACGGATGCACAGCTCCTGACGCTGCTGGCCAATGACCCCGACCCCTTCAACCGCTGGGAAGCCGGGCAACGTCTGGCGCTGCGTAGCGCTATTACTTCAATAGCATCATCCTCAGATTCTACGAGGGCTGGCGTGCTAAATGATGCATACCTCGACGCCATGCGCAGTGTATTGCACCACCCCATGTTGGACGCCGCCTTCAAGGAACTGGTGCTGACGCTCCCAAGCGAAACCTATATCGCCGAACAGCTCGACGTGGTCGACCCGCAGCGCATCCACGCGGTGCGCGAGTCCATGCGCCTGCAACTGGCCGTGGCGCTGCACGCGGACTGGCAATGGGCCTACTCCGCGCACCAGGACACCGGCGCCTACCACCCCGACGCCGCCTCTGCGGGCAAGCGGGCGCTGGCGGGCATGGCGCTGGCCCACCTGTGTCGGGCCGCCACCGAATCCGGTGACACCGTTTGGCCAGGCAAGGCGCTGCAACGCTTCAAGGACGCCAGCAACATGACCGATCGCGCCAACGCCCTGCAGGCCCTGGTGGGCAGCGGTCACGCTTTGGCCGCACCAGCACTGGCACGTTTCCACGCGATGTTCAGGAATGAAGACCTGGTGCTGGACAAATGGTTTGCGCTGCAGGCCGGAGCCCCCGACCGTGGCGGCCAGGTGCTGCCCGCCGTGCGCCAGCTGATGGCCCACCCCGACTTCAACATCCGCAACCCGAATCGCGCACGCAGCGTGATCTTCAGCTTCTGCAATGCCAACCCGGGTGGCTTCCACCGCGCGGATGCGGCGGGCTATGTGTACTGGAGCGAGCGCGTGGTCGAGCTCGACGGCATCAACCCGCAAGTTGCGGCACGTCTGGCGCGCGCCCTGGACCGCTGGAAACGCCTGGCCGAACCCTACCGCAGCGCCGCCCGCGAAGCCCTGTCGCGCGTGGCGGCCAAGACCGACCTCAGCAACGATGTGCGCGAAGTGATAGACCGCGCCCTTGCGGACTGACCCAAAAAGGAAACCTATGGCACCCAAAATATCCCTGACCCGCTACCTGGTCACCGAGCAGCGCATCGACGGGGCCATTCCCGCAGATTTGCGACTGCTGCTTGAAGTCGTGGCACGCGCCTGCAAGAGCATCAGCCTGGCCGTCAACAAGGGGGCGCTGGGCGGCGTGCTCGGCGCCACCGAAAGTGAAAACATCCAGGGCGAAGTTCAGAAGAAGCTCGACATCATCGCCAACGAAGTGCTGATCGAAGCCAACGAATGGGGCGGCCACCTGGCGGCCATGGCGTCCGAAGAGATGGAAGGCATCTATCTGGTGCCCAACCGCTATCCGCAGGGCGAATACCTGCTGCTGTTTGACCCGCTGGACGGCTCCAGCAACATTGATGTCAACGTCAGCATCGGAACCATCTTCAGCGTACTGAAGAAACCCGAAGGTGCGGGTGTATCGGAGCAGGACTTTTTGCAGGCCGGCTGCAAGCAGGTGGCCGCCGGTTACTGTGTGTTCGGCCCACAGACCACCCTGGTGCTAACCGTCGGCAAGGGCGTCGCGGTGTTCACGCTGGACCGTGAGCAAGGTTCGTTTGTGCTAACCCAGGAAAACGTTCAGATCCCTGCGGACACCAAGGAATTTGCCATCAACATGAGCAACATGCGCCATTGGGATGCGCCCATCAAGCGCTATGTGGACGAATGCCTGGCCGGCAAGGACGGCCCGCGCGGCAAAGACTTCAACATGCGCTGGATTGCCAGCATGGTGGCCGATGTGCACCGCATCCTGACCCGCGGAGGCGTCTTCATGTACCCCTGGGACAAGCGCGAGCCCGAGAAGCCCGGCAAGTTGCGCCTGATGTACGAGGCCAACCCCATGGCTTGGATCATGGAACAGGCAGGTGGCGCCGCCACCAATTGCAAGGAACGCATCATGGACATCCAGCCCGGCAAACTGCACGAGCGCGTGAGCGTGGTGCTGGGCTCCAAAAACGAAGTGGAACGTGTGACGCGTTACCACCTTGAAGCGCAATAGTCCGGCCTCGCGCTGGGTATAATTCGAAGCTTAGTGCCGCTTTAGCTCAGTTGGTAGAGCAGCTCCTTCGTAAGGAGAAGGTCGTCAGTTCGATTCCGACAAGTGGCACCACACATCAAAGGCCCGAATTACTCGGGCTTTTTTGTGCCTGTTGACCCGTCCTGAAATGAGTTGACACCTTTTCTGCTCAGAAAGGGCGAGTCAAATGGAATCAGGCATCAAGCGCACCCAGCGCGACTACACGTTGGCTTTTAAGCTCAGTGTTGTTGAT
>CAINUX010000033.1 GCA_903853895.1 uncultured beta proteobacterium
CTGGAAGAACCTGAACTGGGACAAAGCCGTGGCTGCCGGTATGGCCAAAACGGACGCCAAGTTCTCTGGCAAGCTCGATTTCATCGAGACCGAGAGTGCCTGGCCCATTACCCACATGGTGGCACCCAAGGAAAAAGCTGTGGGCTGTGTGGAATGCCACACCAGCAATGGCCGCCTCGAAAAGATTGACGGCGTCTACATGCCAGGGCGCGGCAGCGACCACGCCCGCTGGCTTGAACTGGGTGGCTGGGCACTCGTCATCCTGACCCTGGTGGGCGTCACAGGCCACGGGCTGATTCGCATCGTCACCCACAAACGCACCAGCTAAACCGGAGAACCACTATGTCACGCGTTTACCTCTTCAAACCCTTCGAGCGCTTTTGGCACTGGTCACAGGCCGCATTGATCATCACGATGCTGCTGACCGGCTTCGAGGTGCATGGAACCTACTCACTCTTCGGCTTCGCCAAGGCGGTGGGCTACCACACCATTGCTGCCTGGACCCTGGTTGGTCTGTGGATTTTTGCCATCTTCTGGCACGTCGCGACGGGCGAATGGCGCCACTACATCCCCACCACGGACAAGATCATCGCAATTGCCAACTACTACTCATCTGGCATCTTCAAGCATGAGCCACACCCCTTCAAGCCCAGTGCCATCAACAAGCACAACCCGCTGCAGCGCCTGACCTATCTGGCGGTGTTGACCCTGCTCAGTCCGCTGATCTGGGTCACCGGCGGTCTCTACCTCTTCTACGCCGACTGGCCGGCACTGGGGCTTGACTTTTTGAGTCTGAAATGGATTGCAACCGGCCACACGCTGGGCGCGTTCCTGATGCTGGCCTTTTTGATCTCACACCTGTATCTGGCCACGACAGGCCACAAGGTGTACTCGCAGGTCATGGCCATGATCACCGGCTGGGAAGACCTGGGCCACGAGTCCAAGTAAGCCCACCACTTGCGAATTGCAATGTTGAAAGTAAGGAGTTAGTCATGAGAACCCAGTTCAAACAAAATCTGCTCGTCGCTTTGATTGCAGGCATGTTGCTGCCCGTAGGAGCACAAGCCGCAGAAGCAGATTTACTCAAGCGCATCGAAGCACTGGCGCAGCAGAACGAACGGCTGGCACAGCAACTCGAAGAGTTAAAGGGCCAGGTCAAAGCGAACGAAGCAAAGGCCGCCAAAGCAGCGGCGCCGGTCGCGGCTGAAGCACCTAAAGTGGACACTGCTGCACTGGACGACCTCAAGAGGCAGGTCAAGAAACTGGAAGACAAATCGCTGGGCAAGTGGCTCACGGTGGGTGGGGACTACCACTTCCGCTATGACCACCTCAAGGGTGACACCAAGACATTCACCGACGTGAACGCCACTTTCGCCAAGGTCGGACAAGCGCTGCAAGGCGACTTCTTCGCCAACCCATCCTCCGTGGCCGGCACTTCGCGCTACTTTGGCGCACCGCAGGCGGGCGGCATGTCCACAGCTGGCGCGTTGTCGGGCCTGATGGGCTTCTCGCAATTCATGGGCAACGTGGCCACCTTCGACCAGGCCCGAGCCTTCCTGGGCACGCCGGCCAATGCGGGCATGTTGCAGGGCATTGGCGCCTTTGCGCAGACTATTGGGGCCTACAGCCCCGAGAACAGCAGCCTGATGACCAACCGCTTTGCGCTGGACCTGAATGCCAAGGCCACGCAGGATGTCAGCGTCACCGCCCACATGACGATGTACAAGGTGTTTGGCGCGCAAAACGAAAACGCCGTCACCAACAGTGGCTCGGCACCGTTCTTTGCCGACCGCGTCGGCGTGTTCGACGGCACGCTCAGCCATGTGCCGTCCAACAGCTACTTGAATGTGGACCGCGTATACGCCACTTGGAGCAACATTGCGGACCAGGAGATGTGGTTCTCGGTCGGCCGTCGCCCCTCCACCGGCGGCGCACCCAGCAACCTGAAGAACAACACTCCCCGCCCCGGCAATGGCGGCACGCCGTCGCTGCTGGTGGACTACGCCTTTGACGGCATGACCGTTGGCTATGCCCCCGAGATTGACTCACTGCCCGGCGCCTACGCCAAGATCTGCTACGGCCGTGGATTCGAGAGCGGCTTCCGCAACACGCCCACCAACTCGCTGGCCGACACCGACATGGTGGGCATCGCCATCATCCCGATCGACACCGACCCGCTACGTGTGTGGCTGCAATGGAACCGGGGCATGAACATCTTTGATGCGCCCACCATGCACAACACCTACTTTGGCAACACCGTTGCCAAGACCAATCTGGGTGACATTGACTGGTACGGCGTGGGCTTCATGAGCACGTTCAAGAAAGTCGGCCCCGGCAACCTGCATATCTTTGGTGACGTGGGCATGAGCGTGACCCACCCCAACAACAATGTCTCGGCACAGTTTGGTTTCCAGGGCCTGATGACGGGCGGCTTCTTCAACCCCGAAGCACCAACCAGCAAGACAGGTACCGCCGTTGCACTGGGTGTGCGGTACGACCTGCCATCCAAGACCCTGTTTGGCTTTGAGTACAACAACGGTTCCAAAGACTGGATCACCTTTGCTCCCGCAGCCGACGACATGTGGACATCCAAAGTGGGCGTCCGCGGCGATGTGTACGAGGCCTACATGATCCAGGAGCTGGACCGCATGCCGATTTCGTCGTTCTTCAGCAAGGCCTTCTTCCGCTTGGGCGTGCAACGCTATGACATCAAGTACACCGGCAGCAACAACTGGGTAGGTGCACCAGTGGCCATGTCCGATGTCAACGGCCAGATGATGACCACAACACCGCTGTCCACCGCCACCAATATTTACGCCACGTTTGACGTGAAGTTCTGATTACCCCCTTTCCTCAATCACTCAAGGAGAAAACCATGAAAACCAAACTCTCAACCCTGATCGCCACCATCGTGCTGGGCCTGTCCAGCGCCACCTTCACCGCCAACGCATTTGCGGAAGAAGGCAAGATGGTGGGCCCCGTCACCAAGATCACGCTGGCTGCCGACGGTAAGTCCGCCACCGTGATCCTGAAAGACGCAAAGTCCGGCACGCCCACCACGCTCACCATCACCGATGACCTGACTTTGGACAAGTTCAAGGACAAGCGCATCGTCGAAGGCGACGAGATCCGTGCCCGTTGGGAAAAAGACGGCAAGAACACCAGCAAGTCGTTCAAAAAGACTGCTGGCTGCTAAACCAAACGGAGGTTCACCATGAAACGCATATTTTTGGCAACGGTTTTGGCGGCATCGGCCTTCGCATGGAATGCCATCGCGGCAACGCCGCCGCCCGTTGAAGCCGACGAAGTGGTCAACGAGCAGATGGTCACGTTCTACGAACAAGGCGCCATCGGCAAGACCGTGTGGGTGATTGACAGCCGGCCTGCGGGCAAGTTCCTCTCAGGCCATATCCCCGGCGCCATCAGCCTGCCACTGGACAAGCTGATGAAAGAGCCCGCGAGTGTCGATGCAATGGGCATTCCCAAGACCGGCAAGGTCATCTTCTACTGCGCGGGCCGCGAGTGCACGCTGTCAGTGGACTCGGCCGCCATCTTCAAGAAGATGGGCTACGGCGATGCGTGGGTCTATCGCAATGGCGTACCCGGCTGGAACCAGAAGGCACAACCCCTGCTGGCCGAAGAACCCTTTGTCAAGAAGGGCAACCTGATCCTGATTGACACCACAGCTGGCAAAGACACCATCGTCACGGCCAACAACAAAACCGTGCAGCTGAGCATTGCCGACCTCAAAGGTGCAAAGGGACAAGCAGCCTTGGGCACGTTGTCCAAGAATGCTCCGCTGGTCGTGATTGGCCGCGGCGACATGGCCGCAGTCAACGCCGCCATGGAAGAACTGCGCGAGATGGACTTCCGCCGTCTGGCCTACTTCCCGTTAAGCGCCTGGAAAGAGGCTTTGGCCGCTGCTCCTGCCGCCACGTCCGTGACGTGGGCACCCGTGTATGGCCCCGGCCAGGTTTCGCCCAAGGCGTTTGAAGAGGCCGTTGCGGCTGGCAAGTTCATCCTCGATGTGCGCCCCGCAGCCGACTATGCTCGCGGACACTTCAAAGGTGCCATGAGCCTGCCCATTGAAGAAATGGAAAAAGACTTTGCCAAGATTCCCAAAGACACCCCCGTCTTCGTGAACTGCGCAACCGGCACCAAGAGTCAGAAAACCTACGACATTCTGGGTCGCAAGGGCTACACCAACATCTCGTACCTGGATGCCGAAATTTCCTGCAAGGGTGAAGCCTGCACCATTAAGGAATGAGCGTGTTGCGCTGGCCACCCGCCCTGTTGCCAATGGCCTTGCTGGTGGCTACCGCGTTCAACGCGCTGCCAGCATGGGCGGATGGACCGGAGTTGCTGAGGATCATCGGACAGGACAAACAGTTCGTGGTCCAGACACCTACCGGCCCCTTCACCATCACGCGGACCATGACAGTCTGCGCGCGCAACAAGGGGTTCCTGCAGCCGCTGGTGCCCCTTCCTGGCGTGCGCCCTGTCACGGAAATTGAGGTGCTACAGGCGCTCAATGACACCGGCACGATGGTGATAGACATGCGCGACGAAGACGAACCGCTGGAAGCCACCATCCCCAACAGTTACCACATCCCGTTCAACGAACTCGAAGACCGCATGGACGAGATGGGTTGCACCCGCAAGGGCAAGGGCCCATGGGATTGTGCAAAAGCGCCCCAGATCGTGGCCTTCTGCAATGGCCCCGTCTGCCCGCAAAGCCCTGTCGGCATTGCCAGCATGGTGCGAGCAGGCTTTCCCGTGACCAAGATCGCTTACTACCGCGGTGGAATGATGGACTGGGAGGCCCTGGGCCTGACCACCGTCACTGGCAACCGCCCTACACACAAATAATTTTTCCAACCGGAGTCACCCATGAAACATACCAAGATCATCCTCACTGCCCTCATGACCCTGTCGCTAAGCGCCTACGCCCAGACGCCCACCGAGACATTTTTCAATGTCACCAGCGCCGATAACCAGTCCCAGGGCATGGCCATGGTGCTGGCAACGCAAATGGTGGAGCAGAAGGCGGCGGTGCGCATTCTGCTGTGCGGCCCAGCCGGTCAACTGGCCCTCAAAACGTATGAGCCCGCAGCGTTAAAGCCACGCAATGTGACGCCCAAACAAATGATGGCGGGTTTGATGAAGGCCGGAGCCACGGTAGAGGTGTGCGCACTGTTCCTGCCCAATGCCGACCGCACGCCAGCGGACCTGACGGACGGCGTGACAGTCGCCAAACCGCCCGAAGTGGCCGCATACATGCTCAAGCCGGGTGTGCGGGCGTTTGGGTTCTAAGCCACGCTACCTCACCCGCCACCCCGCTGCATATACAGATCGAACCGCCGCATGAAGGCGTAGCGTTGCGCAGCGTCCAGACCGGCAAAGCGAAAGCTCACCAAGAGGCGCGGCATTTTGACGAGGCCAATCACACGCGGCTCGCCCACTTGCCACTTCAGGCCCAGGGCGCCGTCGCCAATGCGCACGCCGGCTGCGTGTTCCTGCAGTTTCCAATGGTTGTCGCCAACCGCTGCAGGTAGCCACCGCAACCAGTCGGCCTCGGTGCAGCCCATTTCGCGCTCAAAGCGCTCGTCGTAAGAAGATTGCACTACCCACCCGCGATGGGTGGCCAGATGGCCAGCACATCGCCCTCCAGCAGCACCTTGGCGGCACGCTGCTCCGGCGCAATGTAGTGGCCGTTGACCAGCACAAGGTGCACCAGTTTCTGCGGCAACTGATAGGGCTCGGTCACCTGCGTGATGGTGGCGCCATCAGGCACGTCCAGTTCCACGATGTTGGTGTACTTGGAGGCAGGTGGTAGGTAGTCTGTCAATGAAGCAAAAAGCTTGAGCGTGATTTTCATGTGTCAGTCTATCGTCTGCGCTCGTCCTGCGCACCGGCCCACTGGCCCTGCGCCTGGGCGCTGGCCAGGTAGGCCTCCATGAGTTTGGTGGGGTCCTGCTTGAGCCGGTCCTTCCACTCACCCAGCTTGACCTGTCCCTCGACCAGGCCGCGCATTACACCCACGTGCTCGGTCCATCCCACGCTGTTGCAGCCCACCAGCACCTCGCCATGGAACTGCAGACTCAGATGGCGGCCCGCCTTGGCGTCGGTCAGCTCCACATGCTCGCCGCCGGGCCGGCCTTGCCAGTCACCAAAGCTGGTGGAGATCAGGCCCAGCGTGTCCAGCACATTGATCTGCGTGACGCCCTTGAGGTTGGACGGAGCGACCTTTCCGCGCGAAAACGCCACCATATTGGCACCTGCCACGCGCGCTTGCTCGGCAGCGTTGGGTTGAATGGCACTGACGATGGTCTTGCCAGTCACCTTATCAAACGCTTCTGCACAGTCTCCCGCAGCGTACACACCGGGCACATTGGTTTGTAGATGCTCGTCCGTCAGCACACCCAACAGACAGGTGATGCCCGAGCCCTTCAGGTAACCAATAGCCGGGCGCACGCCCGCCGCGCTGATGACGAGATCGGCCTCCACCGTCTGGCCGTTGGACAGCTTCACCTGCAGAGGCTTGCCGGCGGTGATGCTTTCAACCTTGGTGCCGGTGAACACCTGAACGCCTTTGGCTTCGCACCAGTCACGGATCATGCCGCCTGCGGTTGGGCCCATCATGCGGGGGACCATTCGGTCGCCCATCTCCACCACGCTGAGCTTCACGCCGCGCGCGGCCAGTGACTCCATGATGATGCAGCCGATGAAACCGGCACCCAGTTGCAACACACGCGCGCCCTTGGTCGCCAGCTTTGCAATGGCACGGGCATCGGCCAGCGTCCAGCAGGTTTCTACACCGTCGCTGTCAATGCCGGGAATGGGCGGGTGAATCGGGTGTGAACCCGTGGCGACCAGCAGGGTGTCGTAGTTGAGAGTCTTGCCGTTGTCGAGTGCTACAGTTTTCGTAGCTACATCGACATATTTCACGAGGGCTCGCACCACATTTAGCTTAAGGTCTTCAAAGTGGGAGGTACTTTTGCGCAAGTAGGTTCCGCGCTCGTCGATGTTGCCCATCAACAGGTAGGGAATGGCCATGCGGGAGTACGGCGGCTCGGGCTCGTCACCGACCAGGGTGATGGTGTCGCTGGGGGCGAGCTTGCGGATGGTTTCGGCGGCGATGACGCCGGCGGGGCCAGCGCCAAGGATGAGGTGGTGTGTCATGGGGGTCTCCAAAAAGAAAGCGGCCACTAAGGACCGCTGTTTTTCGTTGCTAGCGGTCGCCGACTACAGGCCCAAACGTTCTTTCGTCGCGGCGGTAGGGCGGCCTTCGGGGTCCCAGCCTCGGGCTTCGTAGTACTTGGGCAGCATCTCGGCCAGCATGTTGACCTTGCCCTTGGCGGGGCCGGTTTTGCATGCCTCCTGTAACAAGCGGGGGGGCAGGCTGTCATCCTTGTGGGTAAAGCCCGCACGGTTGTTGAACTCGCGTTCCATGTTCCAGATGCGCTCGCCAATCTTGGCCAGCTCTTCAATGGTGTAGTCCTCGTCGCAGGCGCCCTGCATTTGGGGCGACAGGTCTTGCAGACCCCAGGCGAACGTGGTGAAGATGCACAGGCCCGACGAGTCGAACGCGGCGGTGGCATCCTGGAAAGCCTTGACCAGGTCGGGCTTGCCTTCGTGCTCCAGCGGGTCGGTCTTGACCGGAATGCCCAGCACTTCCGACGCAATGGTATAGCCGCGCAGGTGGCAGCCACCACGGTTGGATGTGGCATAGGCCAGGCCAATGCCCTGGATGGCGCGGCCGTCGTAGGCCGGGAACTCCTGGCCCTTGGACGACATGGACAGCTCGGGGTGGCCATACTTGGCGGTCAGGCGCTTGGAGCCCTGGCCAATTTCCTTGCCAAAGCCACGGCCATAGATCGTCTCTTCAGCCAGGAAGGCCAGGGTCTGGGCCGAACCAAACTTGGCGTCGATACCAATCTGCTCCTTGGTCAGCACGCCCATCTCATAGAGCTCCATGACCGCACCCACCGTGGCGCCGAAGGTGATGGGGTCAATACCCTCTTCGTTGCACAAGAGATTGGCGTATTGCAGTGCCTCAATGTCATTCACGCCATTGGCTGCACCCAGCGCCCACGCCGCTTCGTATTCCAGACCGCCGTTGGCGCCGCGGTACTGTGGCTTGTTGACGATCGTGAAGTGGTTTTCGTCCATCTTGCTGATGCGACCACAGGCAATGGTGCAGCCAAAGCAGGCCTGGTTGGTGACTAGCTGCTTCTTGCCATCGGTCTTGCGTGGCGTGGCCATGGCTTCGGCACCAATGTCCTTGGCGCCTTCGAACTGGTTGTCGCGGTGGTTACGGGTGGGCAAGGCGCCCACCTCGTTGATGACGCTCATCAGCACCTGGGTGCCCATGGCAGGCAGACCGGTGCCGGTGACGCCGTTGTCGGCCAGCACCTTCTTGGCCGTCTTGACCGCCGCCATGAAGGCCTTGGGGTCGCGGATATTACCCACGCCCTTGGTGCCGCGCACGGCAATCGCCTTGAGGTTCTTGCTACCCATGACGGCGCCCACGCCGGAGCGACCCGCCGCACGGTGCAGGTCATTGACCACGGCGGCAAACAGCACGCCGTTTTCACCGGCCTTGCCGATGCTGGACACGCGGGTCAGCGGATCCTGCAGGCTGGTCTTGAGAATGCCTTCGGTCTCCCACACGCTCTTGCCCCACAGGTGGGCGGCATCGCGCAGTTCGGCCACGTCGTCGTTCACATACAGGTAGACCGGCTTGGGTGACTTGCCTTCAAAGATGACCATGTCCCAGCCAGCCATCTTGAACTCTGCACCCCAGTAGCCGCCCGAATTGGAGCAGGCAATGGCGCCGGTCAGCGGCCCCTTGGTAATGACGGTGTAGCGCCCACCCGTGGAGGCCATGGTGCCGGTCAGCGGGCCGGTGGCCCAGATGATTTTGTTGTCGGCAGACAGCGGATCGACGGTTGCCGCCACTTCTTCAACCAGGTATTTGGTGCCCAGACCGCGCGAACCAATGTAGTCGCGTGCCCAGTCCATGTTGAGGGGTTCAGATGTGACGGTGCCAGCCGTCAGGTTGACGCGGAGGATTTTTCCAGCCCAAGACATGTTCGTTCTCCTAGGAAGCAGAGGGTTGATTGCCGAGCTTGTCGGCCCACTGGGCCATCTTGCCCAGGCCAGTCCAGTTGGCATCGATGAAGGTGATGGCCCCAGTGGGGCAGGCTTCCGCACAGGCCGGTGAGCCTTCGCACAGGTCACATTTCTGCACCTTGCCAGTCTCTTCAACGTAATTGATGGTGCCAAACGGGCAGGCGATGGTGCAAACCTTGCAGCCCACGCACGTGGATTCATTCACCACTTTGGCGCCTGTCGCCTTGTCCACGGTAATGGCCTCTACCGGGCAGGCATGCAGGCACCAAGCCTCATCGCACTGGGTGCAGGTATAGGGCACTTTCTTGCCGGTGTGGTGGAAGTCGAACACCTTGATGCGCGACTTGGCCGTGGCGAAAGTGCCGTAGTTCTCGAACGCGCAGGCCATTTCGCACTGCATACAGCCCGTGCATTTGTCCGCGTTGATGTGCAACATCTTTTGCATGCGTCTCTCTCCTTGGGGTAGCGGCACGCAACTTATGCAATGCCATTCCTATGAAATGAAGTACATAGCGATTGTTGGACGTTCAACTAAGCAGAATCCTAGGATTAACCCTAGTAGGAGATTGGTTTTGCCGTTAAATTCTCAAAATGAAACAGACCAGCAAATCGGCGGCTGTACGAGAATGGGCGCATCGTGAAACCGGCACACCCCCTGTCCGCCCCCGCTGATCCGACTGCACGCCTGGACGGGATTGCGCGCGCGCGGCAAATCGCCATGCGGGACCACCATGCGCTGCCCGCCGGCTGGATCGCGCCCTGGGTGGAGCGCTCGTGGCAGCGCTGCCTGCAACTGGGTCTGGCGCCCCAGCAATCGGTCGTGTTTGACACGGTTTCACCGCAGCACATGCAGCGCACGCAGGACGCCAACCAGCACCTGGTGCAAACCGCCAAGCCGATTCTGGAAAACCTGGGCCGCGCCATCGTCAACACCCGCTACTTTGCGATCCTGACCAACCGCGACGGCGTGGTCGTGGACACCAGCGGCGCCATCGACCGTTCCGACCCGCGTGCTGACCTGATCACCCGCATCGGCACCGACCTGTCCGAGCGCAGTGTGGGCACCACGGCTATCGGCACCGCACTAAGCGAGTTGCAGCCCGTGTGGCTGCATAGGGGTGAGCACTTCTTCGCCAATACTGCCGTCTACAGCTGTGCCGGCGCACCGCTGCTAGGACCTGACGGAGCCTGCGTGGGCATGCTGGACCTGACCGGCATCGACGCCATCGAGCGCCCCGAACTCAAACACCTGGTCACCCAAACCGCCAGCCGTATCGAGAACGCCCTGGTGCTGGCCCAGGCCCACAGCCTGATGGTACGCCTGAACTGGCCCGGCAACACGCTGGGTAGCGACGCCGACGGCATCGTCTGCCTGGACGCCGATGGCTGGATCACCGCCGCCAACCCGATCGCCCGCCAGATGGTGCCCCACCTGGGCGCCAGCCACCGCGCACCGGGGCCGACGACACCAGGCCTAGCACCTGTGCACGTCAGCGAGGTCTTCGGCATCGCGGTTGAGCTGCTGTTTGACGCTGTGCATCGCAGCGACCCGGTGCTGGACATTCCGCTGTGGACCGGCCTGCGCCTGCAGGCACTGCCGGTAGGCCCGGCCCAAGAGACCCAGACGATGCACGCCGACCACCGGTCATCGGCGCGGGGCGGTATGCCTTTGCGAGACATCGAGGCGGCACTGATCCGAAAAGCCGTTGACCAGGCCCGCGGCAACGTCGCCCAGGCCGCGCAGGCGCTGGGCATCAGCCGGGCTACCGTCTACCGAAAGCTGGGGGGAAAAGGGCCAAAACCGGACAAAGCCTTGTAGTGAAATGATACGCTAGCCCTCGTGGAACATATCTAGTTCGCTACAAAATATATAGCGACTGGGCGCGATCAGGTCGCAGCCCGCCGCAGCGTCTCCACCACCGGCCGACTCAACACCTCACGCAGCCCCCACCAGCCGGCTGCCAGCGCCAGCACCGCGCCGGCCAGCGCACCCAGGAGCGGCACCCACAGCGACACCGTCCATTCAAACTCGAACACAAAGCGCGCCAGCGCCCAGCCCACTCCAGCTGCCGCAAGAGACGCTAGCAAACCAGCCAGCAGTCCAACCCCCGCCAGCTCGGCCCGCTGCACCTGGCGCAGCAGGCTTCCCTTGGCACCCACGGCCCGCATGATGGCGTACTCGCGGGCGCGCTCCTCGCGCGTGGCGGTGACTGCCGCAAACAGCACGACCAGGCCGGCCGCCAGCGTGAAGCCAAACAAGAATTCGACCGCCCGAATCACCTGGTCCAGCACGCGCTGCACCTGGGCAATCGTGGTCGTGGTGTCCACATTGGTCACGTTGGGGAACTGGCGCACCAGTGCGTTGTCGAAGCCCTTGGTGGCGGGCGCCTTGTAGGCGCTCATGTAGGTGGTGGGCACGTCGTCCATACGGTTCACCGGGTACATGACGAAGAAGTTGGCCCGCATGGAGCCCCAGTCCACCTTGCGCAGGGAAGTGACCTTGGACTCGGTTTGAACACCGGCAATGTCAAAGCGCAGCGTGTCGCCCAGCTTGAGGTTCAGTGTGGTGGCAATGCCCTCCTCCACACTGATGGCGCCCGGCTCGTCATCGGTCCACTTGCCGGCCACGATGTCGTTTTTGAGCGGCAGCGTCGCGTTGAACGACACGTTGAATTCACGGTCCAGCAGGCGCTTGGCCCGGTCGTCGGTGTAGTCATCCGGTGTGGCGGTACGGCCATTGATGGCCACCAGGCGACCGCGAATCATGGGGTACCAGTCGTAGCGCGCCACCCCCGCTCCTTTGAGCATCTGCTGGAAGGCATCCGATTGCTCGGGCATGACGTTGATAACAAAACGGTTGGGCGCGTCCGGCGGCGTGGCTTTGCGCCAGCTACTGATCAGATCGGTGCGCAACAGCACCAGCAGCACCAGGGCCAGCAAGCCCACCGACAAGGCGCTGACCTGCACCACGGTGTAGGCCGGGCGCGCCGAAATTTGCCGCGTGGCCAACACCAGCCAGCGCGGCGCCGTACTCTCGTTAACCACACGGCGCAGCAGTTTCACCGCCACCCATGCCAACCCGGCAAACACCACAACGGCGCCACCAAAACCACCGACCGCAATCAGGCCCAGCTTGAGGTCACTGCTGGCAGCCAACAACAACGCAGCAAACCCGAGCACGCCGACGGCCAGCACACCCAGAGAGGCAGGGCGCAGGTTGCCCACGTCGCGGCGAATCACCCGCAGCGGTGGCACCTGGGCCAACTGTAAAACGGGGGGCAGTCCAAACGCAAACAACAGCGTCAGCCCCATGCCCAGGCCCATCAGCACCGGCCAGATGGTGGCCGCCGGCAGCGTCGAATCCACCAGACCGGCCAGCAGCAACACGAACAGGTAGTGCACGCAGTAGCCCAGCAGCACACCTAAAGCGCTGGCAAAAACGCCCACCAAAGCAAACTCAAACGCATAGCTGGCGGCAATGGTGCGCTGGCTCAGGCCCAGCACGCGCAGCATGGCGCAGTCGTCCAGATGGCTGGCGGCAAAGGCGCGTGCCGACAAAGCCACCGCCACCGCACTGAGCAGAGCGGCCAGCAAGGCCACCAGGCTCAGAAACTTGTCGGCCCGGTCCAGTGTCTGGCTCATCTCGGGACGACCGCCCTGCAGCGACTCGATTCGCACACCGCGCAATCCGGTCACTGTGCCCTGCTTGATCTGCGCATCGGCCCAGGTAACAAAAGCCTGCACCGGCTGGTCTTCGCCGGCCACGGCCATGCGATAGGTCAGGCGGCTGGCGGGTTGTATCAGCCGGGTGGCGCCAATGTCTTGCGTGTTGATCATCACACGCGGGGCAAAGTTCATGAAGCCGGCGCCGCGGTCGGGCTCCGCCACAATGAGGGTGTCGATGGTCAGGTGCGTGTCGCCCAGCAGCAGGGTGTCGCCCATCTTCAGCCCCAACGTTTCCAGCAACGAGGCTTCCACCCAGGCCTGGCCCGGAGCGGGGATGCCACGGGTAGGGGCGTCTGGTGCATCGGGCGCACGTGCCACACGCAGCGAACCCCGCAACGGATAGCCGGGCTCCACCACCTTCAATGCGACCAGCTTGGCCGCACCGCCCTGCGCATCACCGGCGCGGGCCATGGTGGGAAAGCCCATGGTAGACACCACCGACAGGCCCAGTGACTGGGCCTTGGCCACAAAGCTCGCGGGCGTGGGGTTGTCACTGGACACCACCGCATCACCGCCCAGCAGTTGGCGGGCGTCGCGCTGGAGGCCGCCTTTGAGCCGGTCGGCGAAAAAGCCCACGGCGGTGAGCGCCGCCACGGCAAGGGTCAC
Source organism: uncultured beta proteobacterium (assembly GCA_903853895.1). Taxonomy (GTDB): domain Bacteria; phylum Pseudomonadota; class Gammaproteobacteria; order Burkholderiales; family Burkholderiaceae_C; genus Allorhodoferax. Next base: position 13,468 of record CAINUX010000033.1, read on the forward strand.
GGCCACAATCAACAAGCGCAAATCGCCGGAGCGCAGATCCCGCCACAGCGTGCGCCAGCCCAGAGTCCAGAAAGAGATAGTCATGGCGCTACCTTAGCGCATATCGGCACGCCCCGCGCCCGCTGGGGATTTCGGGCACATCGTGCAACCTGCCGATCACCCTTCCTTGTAGCTCATGAAGATGCGTGCAAGCTCACCGCGCTGCGACAGCTTGGTCAGAGCCAATCTCAGCCGCTCACGGCTGGATGGCGCTAGCGCGTTGGATACGGCGAACAACAGCGCATCAGACTTGAAGACGGTGGGCAACAGTCTGACTCTGTCCTCCAAGTGGCCATCTTCGATGTAGCGCAACAGGGCATTCTCCGTGTGGTACAGCAAACGCCCGCGCTTTCCTACCAGGAGTCGCAGGTTCACATCGGTGGAACCGCTGCTGAGTTCCAGATGCAAACCACCCTGCGCTTTCAAATGGTTTTCATGTGCAGTGCCCCGCCCAACAATCACAACACCATCTTCTCCCAGCTTGCGGATGTCGTCAAAACTGGTGACGTCGAGCGCATCTTCCTTGCGAACGGCGATGCGGTGGCGCACGGTGTAAACCGGTACCTCAATAAACCCGTACCTGGTCTCGCGTTCCGCGTTTTTGATGAGTGCACAAAAGACGTCGAGCTCACCACCTGCCAGGCGCTGTTCGATCCAGGGCAAAGACCTGGGTGCATCCCATCCGGCAAACTTCAGCCCCGGATCTATCCGTTCGATAGCCTGGATCACTTCAACGCAAATGCCGGGTTTCTGTGGATTTTTGAAGTCGTATTTGAGGACATTGTTGTCCTGCGCCGCAGTCCGCAAACTCAGGGGATTGGCCCATGCCGTTGCGTTTGCTGCCATCAGCAGCACCAGGAGGGCTGCCTGGAGTCTTAGTAGTAACCGATTGGAACAGTAAGACATGGGTCCCACTCTACCAAGCCCGGCAGCCTGTTTATGCCACCGCGCGAAGGCGTGCGCCGACGATCTCCGGCTGCAAGACCAGGCGCTCAAACGCGCTGTAGCACAGGAAGCGCTTATGGGTCGCACGCCCGATGGCACACAGGCCCACGCGATGCGCCACTTCCAGCCCCATCTCGGTAATGCCGCTGCGCGACACCACAATGGGAACACCCATTTGGGCTGCCTTAATCACCATCTCGCTAGTCAGGCGGCCCGTGGTGTAGAACACCTTGTCGGCACCAGTCACACCCTGCATCCACATCCAGCCAGCAATGGTGTCAATGGCGTTATGGCGGCCGACGTCTTCGACAAAGACCTCCATTTCGTCACCCCGGAACAGGGCGCAGCCGTGCACGGAGCCCGCGGCTTTGTAAACACTTTCCTGCAGCCGGATGGCGTTGACGATTCCGTACAGCTGGGACTGCAACAGCGTGGCGCCGGGCAGCACGATGGTGTCCACATCGTCCATCAGATCGCCAAACACGCTGCCCTGGCCGCAACCGGTCGTGACCACGCGCTTGGCCGTGCGCTCCTCAATGTTGTCAATGCCCTGGCGGGTCTTGACGGCAGCGGCGCCCACTTCCCAGTCGACAGTGATGGACTCGATGTCGTGCACCGAGCGAACCAGGCGCTGGTTGCGCAGGAAGCCCAGCACCAGCAACTCGGGATGGCCGCCCAGCGTCATCAAGGTAACCAGCTCGCGCTTATCCACGTAGACGGTGAGTGCCCGTTCGCAGGGAATAGTGCTGGTCACCGCCTCACCCCATTCATTGACCACCATGACGTCGCGTGTCAAGGGTGCCTGGGCCTGGGTAAGATACGGAAGGTCAGAGCGGAGCATGGGCAGACTGATAAGAGGGGAACTATTTTTTGGGCTTGTCGGCAACTGCTGCAGGGGCCGCGGCCACAGCTGCCGACGCAGCGGACGCGGCAGGTGCCGTCGGTGGGGCGGGCGTGTACACAAACGCGCCAGGCTCAACACATGCAGAGGCAGGCGTAGCCGCCTTCGCATCCTTGGCTGCGGGTTTGGCAGCCTTGTTGGTATGGGCCGCAACCCTGTCCTGCGACTTGCACAACAGGTAGGCTTCCACCTTGCCCGCGTGCGCAGTCTTGGCGGCTGCCTCTGCCGCCTTGGCTTTGGCCTCGTCACTGGTCGCAGGCAGCTTGGCCATTGCCGAGCCCGCCAATACCGTTGCTGCAACCCATACAAAAATCGATTTCATGCTTGCCCCTCGTGTTTTCAGGTTTGAACAGTGGAAGGCGCAGACCCGGTCAATGCGACGGGGCTGCGCTGCGCCGGCACACGGCCCGCCTTGACATCTTCATACCAGAGCTCATGGTGCTCTTTGGCCCAGGTCTCATCCACGTAGCCGGTCCGCATGCCCTGCAAAGCCCCTTCCGTACCCAGCGTACCCAGGTAGATGTGGCCCATGAACAA
>CAINUX010000034.1 GCA_903853895.1 uncultured beta proteobacterium
CGAGGGAAAACCAAATGAAAAGGAATCAGTAAAACCAGCAAACCGCTATAGTTATCCACAGTTGGCATTCAAGCTGCCAGCTTTAGCCCCTGGTCAGAATTCAATTGGCACAGGTGGCCAGTATTCGATTGGCGCCGACACTCAAGCTCCGGATGCCTATTAAGGACTCACGTCGGTCCAACGTGACCACGCACAGTGAACCTTGGGCTATTTGTTGCACAATCACAGAAAATCAGTAGTGTCCCAACGTTTTTCAGAGTAGAGCAAGCTGTTGAGGCTCGAAACTCGGATCTGAATTTGTTGAGGGCGGCGTAAGTAGTTGATTTATTGGTGTTTGTTCAAACATGGTCAGGCTAAGGATTTGTAGGATTTCGTATAGGCTGTGGTGCTCAAGATGCAGACGTTTCTTTGCAATGGCGATCAGCACATAGGTGCACACCGCAATCCAGATTTGCGTCTTCACGGCGTTTTCGCTGGTGCCCAGAAACGCCTTGATGCGCAAATGCTGTTTGATCCACTTGAAGAACAACTCGACTTTCCAGCGCTGACGATAAAGATCGGCGATGAGTTCGGGCCTCAATGCAAAGTTGTTGGTCAGAAATGTGATTCGCTTGCCGGCTTCGTCCTTGACCACGACACGTCGCAAGACCGCCGGATAGTCCTTGCTGGAATAGAACACCGTGAGCACGCCAGTTTGGTCGCAGATCACCGATGTGGCGCTGCGGTCCACGGGGTTGGAATAGCGACGACGAAACTTGGTGTTGCTCTTGGCACGCGTCACGAAGAAGGCCTGCGCCTGGTGAATGACATGAAGCCTGGTGAAGTCCAGATAGCCCCGGTCCATCAAGTAGAAGGCGCCTGCCTCGATCACCAGATCGTCCAGCACGTTGACCTCGTGGGTCTTGCCGTCGGTGATATGAATGAAGCTGGGGATGGAGCCATGCAGGTCCAGCAACGTATGCAACTTGATGGCGGCTTTGGTGGAACGAAACGGTGCCCATGGATGCAGTGACAAACAAAGATCGATGGTCGTAGCGTCGAACGCGTAGACGGTCGCATCCAGATCGATGCCCAAGGGTTCCTTGGCATACAGCGGTCTGGCCATGCCAATCAGATGTTGCGCGAAGTCGGCGTAGATTTGCCATGGACGGGTGGCGTTCGCATTGGCAAACGTGTTGCGAGAAATCGTCTGACAACGAAACCCCATGTGGTACATCCGCTTGGCTTGCGCACGCAGGTTGACTTCGATGTCGCGCAAGGACTCCCGGTAGGTCAGTTGCGCAAACGCCATAGCAAAGAACTGATCCAGGCACGAGAAGTCTTTGACCTTGTGATCGCCCCGGTGCCTGGCAACACATCTGCGAAAGGTGCTCATGGGCAGATAGGCCATGAGCTGAGAAAAAACGAGCTTGCCTTGATGCATACCGGCCCTTCGCGCTGTAGCGCAAAAGGTCATAAGTCTGACGCTCAACGTTCAAATCGAGACCAGACCGGAATTGCAAATTTGGCAAGTAAATCATTAACTTACGAAGCCCTGATGTGACAACGTTGGGACACTACTGACAGAAAATAGATTAAAAAATCTAGCGGGGGTGGTATGCGTGCGAATCTTCCTGTCACGGACACTGAAATTATTCTCAGTGACAATTTCTCAATTGTTTCTACTACAGACTTAAATGGCAACATCACCTATGCCAATCCGTACTTTGTAGAAGTTAGCGGATTTTCAGTGCAGGAACTCCTGGGTGCGCCGCAGAATATCTTGCGTCACCCAGATATGCCCGTAGAAGCATTTGCAGACCTGTGGGCCACCATCAAAACTGGGCGCCCTTGGACGGGCATGGTGAAAAACCGGGCCAAATCAGGCGATTTTTATTGGGTGCTGGCCAACGTCACGCCGGTGTATGCCGATGGACTACCGGTGGGCTATATGTCTGTGCGCACCAAACCCAGCCGTGATCAAGTGCAGTTAGCAGACGCCGTATACAAAGAAATTCGCGAAGGAAATCCTCGCAGGTTGCTCGTCCAAGACGGAAGCATAGTCAGCAAAGGCCTACTGGTGGGGCTTGGCCGTATTGGGATAGGACGCAGGATTCAACTGAGTGTAGCGGTGGCGTTGCTGGCGTTTGTTTTACTAACGATGCGTACTCTTTGGCCTGATGCGATACCTGTGGCCAACGCGCTTGACTACTCTATCGTCAGCATAGGGATCTTGGCGATGATTTACATCGCCATCAGCGTGCAGCGCAATGTGCTAAATCCGTTGGTGAAAATCACTCATGCGGCCCGAATTATGGCGGGGGGCGACTTAACACATGATATTTTGGCTGCAGACCAATCTGAATTGGGGCAATTGCAAAACGCATTGCGTCAAAGCAATATCAATCTGCGCAGCATCATTGGTGACGTGCGTAGCAATTTTGAGAATATCAAACTGGCCACCCATGAAATTGCCGCTGGCAATATGGATTTGTCTAATCGAACTGAATCTCAGGCAGCTAGCCTAGAGGAAACGTCGGCTAGCATGAACGAGCTGTCAGGTGCCGTGCAGCAAAGTGCAAGTAGTGCCGCGTATGCCGATGAAATGGCCCAAGGTGCATCCACGGTGGTCAAGCAGAGTGGTTCAGTCGTTGGGGAAACGGTGCTGACCATGAAGGAGATCAACACGGCGTCACACAAAATTGTGGACATCATCGATCTGATCAATGGCATTGCATTTCAGACGAACATCTTGGCGTTAAACGCAGCCGTGGAGGCTGCCAGGGCAGGCGAGCAAGGCCGGGGATTTGCCGTGGTCGCATCAGAAGTCCGCAGTCTTGCCGGGCGCAGTGCAACCGCCGCCAAAGATATCAAAGAACTGATTGATGCCTCGATTAGCAAAGTGGACGTCGGCATGAAACTAACCACTGAAGCTGGACACTCCATGCAAATGGCAATTGAGTCTGTGGAAAAAGTGACTACCGTCATGGCAGAGATTACCCAGGCTACTTGCACCCAAGGCGCCAATATTGGCCAGATCAGTGAATCTATCAAGTTACTGGACGACGTAACACAGCAAAATGCAGCGCTTGTAGAGGAAGCTGCAGCGGCAGCCGGAAATCTGTCAGAGCAAACCACCAGGCTGACAAATGCATTGGCAATTTTCAAGCTGCCGAATGCAGGTACCAAGTCGTAGCTGCAGGATGATTTGATTAAAGGTAACCTCTGACGCCGAACGCGGTGTGTTCGGCACATTTGCAAATTGCCTAGCGGAATTAGTGTTGCCTGGCTGATTTCTCGTGTGGCGTTGAGCGTCCGCTTTTCTCAAGCTCCGGGGGACAGGTTTGGGCACCGAAGAGTCGGTGATGTGCGGCAGGTATCCGGCAGCACCTTCATACCAAGTTCAGATTGGAGTTAGCTGCCATTCGCGAACGTCACCAGATGTCCCACAGCAGGTATCGCTGCCTGCAAAACAGGTAAAAAGTCGCACTGTTTACGACTTTTTTTGTCCAGAATTAAAACCAAGGTCTTCAACTGCACTTTGAGATCTGACTCACAAAGTCGATTGAAGGGAAAAAATGCGACGAACATTGCTCAAAATCGACGAACTATTTTCTCCGCGACGAACATTAATCACCCCAACAAAGAATTTTAAAGTATGAGCAACATTACTCCACTGTGACCGACTTGGCCAAATTGCGTGGCTTATCGACGTCAGTCCCGCGCGCACAGGCGGCGTGGTAGGCCAATAGCTGCAAGGGCACCACGTGCAGCAGCGGTGACAACTCACCATAGTGTTCGGGCATACGGATCACATGCATGCCTTCACCGCTCTCGATGCGCGTGTCGGCATCGGCCAGCACATACAGCACGCCACCGCGGGCGCGCACCTCGTGCAGGTTGCTCTTGAGCTTTTCCAACAATGCGTCATTGGGTGCCACGGTGACCACCGGCATCTCGCTGGTGACCAGCGCCAGCGGGCCGTGCTTGAGCTCTCCGGCCGCATACGCTTCGGCGTGGATGTAGGTGATCTCTTTGAGCTTCAAGGCGCCTTCCATGGCGATGGGGTAGTGCAGGCCGCGGCCCAGGAAAAGCGCGTTCTCTTTCTTTGCAAAGTCTTCAGACCAGCTGATGATTTGTGGCTCCAGCGCCAGCACGGCCTGCAGCGCAGCGGGCAGATGGCGCATGGCCTTGATGTGGCGTTGCTCCTCGCTCTCCGACAAGCGCCCCTTGGCCTGTGCCAAGGCCAGCGTCAGCAGAAACAGCCCGGCCAATTGGGTGGTGAATGCCTTGGTGGATGCCACGCCAATCTCCACGCCCGCACGCGTCACGTAGGCCAGGCTGCACTCGCGCACCATGGCGCTGGTGGCCACGTTGCAGATGGTCAGTGTGTGGTGCATGCCCAGGCTTTTTGCGTGGCGCAGTGCGGCCAGCGTGTCGGCCGTCTCGCCCGATTGGGTGATAGTGACGACCAGGGTCTTGGGATTGGGCACCGATTCGCGGTAACGGTATTCACTGGCCACTTCGACCTGAGTCGGTATTTTGGCAATGCTTTCGAGCCAGTATTTGGCAGTACAGCCACTGTAATAACTGGTGCCGCAGGCCAGGATGAGCACGGAGTCGATTTCGGCAAACACACGGGCCGCGTTGGCGCCCGGTGCGTGATTCATCTGCTGGTCAAACAGCTCGGGGACGATGCTTTCCACCCCTTCCAAGGTGTCGGCAATGGCACGCGGCTGCTCGAAAATTTCTTTCTGCATGTAGTGGCGATACGGCCCCAACTCGGCTGCACCGCTATGGGCCAGCACGGTTTTGACAGGCCGTTGCGCGGGGGCTACCGGCTTGCGGGTCTTGTCAATCAACCAGTACTTGCCCAACTGCACGTCGACCATATCGCCTTCGTCCAGGTACACGATCTGGTCTGTCACGCCAGCCAGTGCCATGGCATCGCTAGCCAAAAAGTGCTCTTGTCCATCTTTGCCAACGCCCAGAATCAACGGTGAACCAGCACGCGCGCCGATCAGCCGATGGGGTTCGTCCTTGCAAAACACGGCAATCGCAAAGGCGCCATGCAGCTGGGTTACAGATTGCTGTACCGCTTCAAACAGATCGCCGTCATAGAGGCTGTCCACCAGATGGGCGATGACTTCGGTATCGGTCTGGCTGACGAACACATAGCCCTTGGCCTTGAGTGCGGCGCGCAGTTCGTCGTGGTTTTCAATGATGCCGTTGTGCACCAGCGCAATGCGCCCTGCCCGCTCATGCGCATCCGTACCGGGACCATGGCTGAAGTGCGGGTGGGCGTTGCTGACCGAGGGTGCCCCATGGGTGGCCCAGCGCGTATGGGCAATGCCCAAATGACCGCCCAAGCCTCCGGTCTCTGATCCGGGTGCCACTTGCAACGCCAACTCTGCCACCCGCGAGGTGCTGCGGGCACGGCGCAATCCGCTGTGGGCTGCGTCTGTGCCCTGCGCGTAGACCGCAACGCCGCAGGAGTCATAGCCACGGTATTCCAGCCGCTCCAGCCCTTGCACCAAGACCGGAACAATATTGCGGTGGGACACCGCGCCGACGATTCCACACATAGCAGTACTCCTATCCAATTCGAAGATGGGCGAATCGTATCTAGCATTCAATATACTTACTGATCTATTTGTTGTCTATTTTTGAAATTAAATTTCACATGGTTGTGATTTTGGAATAACATTTCATTCAAATGAAAATATTGAAATCAATCACGCTTGACAAGACTGATCTTGAATTGCTGGCACAACTGCAGCAGGATGCCAGTTTGAGCAATCAGGCGCTGGCCGAACACGTCCACACATCGGCCCCCACCTGCCTGCGACGCGTCAAACGTTTCCGCGACGCTGGCTTGATCGAACGCCAGATCGCCATCCTCAACCCGGAAAAACTGTCCGCCACTCTGGGATTTGGTCTGACAGCGATTGTTGAAATCACATTGGACCGGCAGGACGCACAGGCGCTCGACCACTTTGAAGCCCGTGTGGCCAATGACGCCGCTGTACAACAGTGCTACCGCGTCTCGCCAGGTCCAGACTTCGTGTTGGTGGTGCACGCTCTGAATATGCCAACCTACCAGGCAGTCACGCAGCGGCTATTCACCAGTAATACCAACGTGCGCAATGTGAAGGCGTTCTTCAGTATCAAGCGCAGCAAGTTTGGCGCGGAGTTGCCACTGGGGTAACGAACTCTTCATGTCCCCGAACCGACAACTGGTGGGGTAGACTGCCCACACACAGAGTCAGCCCGATATGGGCTTTGCAACATAAGCAGGTGCAGACTTGAATTTGGGCCCAGATACCGACAAACTTTGCCAAACAGCGTGGCGGCTCTACGAGCAGGGCGAGTTGGACCAGGCCATCGCCATCGCACACGATGCAAGGGAGCGCGCGCAGCAACCTTTGCAGGTATTGAATTGCTGCGCAGCACTGGGCTGGTTTCTCGTTGAAAAAGGCGATCTTATAGCGGCCGAAGATGTTTTGCTGCCAGCCCTCGCCAGCGCTCCGCACGAAGCCATACTGCAGTGGCGGGTGGGTGCTTTGCAGCACAAGAAAGGGAACCTTGACCAAGCCATACACCATCTCGAGCGCGCGCTTGCGATAGACCCAGCCCTGGATGAAGCCGCGGCGTCCTTGGCTTGGATGCTCCATGATCGGGGCAGACTCGCAGAAGCCTGCGTGTGGGTTCGGCACGCACTGGCGCGGCGTGCAACGCCCGAACGCCAGACACAGTTAGGGTGGTTTTTGCTGCTGCAGGACAAAGCGGCAGAGGCAATTCCTCTGTTTCAGGAGTCGTTGAACGGTGCTCCGCATATGGAGAATACCTATGTGCAATTAGGGCGAGCACTGAGCGAAGTGGGCATGAGAGCGCAGGCGCTTCAGGTTCTCACCGATGCGCTGGCCCGGTTTCCACAGTCGCCAGACCTGATGCTGGCCATTGCATGGCAGTACCGGGGTGTGCAAGACTTCCCAAAAGTACGGCCCATCGCCCAACAAGTGATCGCGTTGCAACCCCGTTGCGCCAACGCGTGGTTGCTGCTTGGCCTGGCCGAACAGGGCTTGGGCAACACCGACGTTGCAGCACAGCATTTTCGCCGTGCGTTAGAACTGGATGCATCTACCGTCCACGCAGCCATTCCCCTTGCAAGTTATCTGCGCGACCGGCGCCGCTTTGCACAAGCGCTTGCCGTCATTGGCGACGTTTTGCACCACCACGGCGCCCACGCTGAATTGCACGAATTGCAGGCACAACTCGCTCTGGATATCGGCGACATTGCATTGGCACGCCGCCACATTCATCAGCTGCTAGCCAAGGACCGACGGAATGGCCGTTTGTGGCATTTGTTGGCAATGACATTGCAGAAGCGCGACCGCATCTCGATTGCCACTGCTGCAGTACACCGCGCACTCCGATACCTACCGTACAGCGCAGAGTCGTGGGAACTGGCGGCCTGGCTAGGCATAGCAGACGGACGCGTGGACCAGGCTCGTCTGGCACTGAAGCAATTGGTGAAGCGATGCCCCGGCATGCCCGATCTGGACATCCATGCAGCGTTCATTCTGGCTGCCTGCGGCGACCTGTGCGAAGCTGCGACGCATGCAGACGCTGCAGTGGCTCGTCAACCACAGTCGGCACAAGCTCTGCGCGCTTTGGGCCATGTGCGCCATCAACAAGGCCACCTTCACGAAGCCGAGCGTCTGACGCGACATGCTTTGGCTTGCGACCCGGAGTTTGCCGCCCCCTACTTGCGGCAATTGGGTTGGATTCAGCGCGCACGCGGGCAACTGACCGACGCGGCTGACACTTTTCAACAAGCGTGCGACTTGGATGATTTCGATGCGATTTGCGTTTGCGAGTGCGCAGAAACCCAGGCACTTGGGGGTAACCTTGAAAAAGCCATGGTTACCCTCCAGCGCGCACGCGAAATCCAGCCCTCAGAGCCCAAGGTTCAATTGCTCCATGCACAGCTTTTGCGCGACAGTGGTCCGACAAGCTGGAGTCAGGCTATTGTGGTTTGCGCCGAATTGTTGCGCAACCGCACACTGGTGCAAGGCGCGACCTTCGTCTTGATGGGCATCGCCGCGCAAGGCAATGCCCAGGCGCAACAGGCATTGTTGCAACTGAAGCGTTCTGAGCGACTCAAGCACTACCAAACGTGCCTGGAATCCAGTCAGGCTAGAGGTAGCAACTCAGAGTATCTGGCCCTTGGTCGCTTGGCACTACGTGAGTTTCCAGACGATGTTTTTGTGAAGACGGCAGCGCTCTGCGCCCAAGGCACCTCAGATGCGACAGGTGCATCTGAATTGGCGCGTCAAACCAGGGAATGGAGTCGCTATCTTGCAATGCGCGCTGGTACGTGCCAATACGACGCGCACCGACCTGACCCGCTAAACACCGGGCGCCTGCGCATTGCCTATGTAGCAGCCCACTTTCACCGATCACTACTCATGCGCGTTCTGACTGCGCACAATTTCGACGCTGTGGATGTGTTCCTCTACTGTGACGTCCCGACTGAGAGTCTGGGCGAACTGGCGGAAAAGGTCTATCTTCAAGCCCTACACGGACAAGATCTTGCGGCCTCCATGCACGCAAACCAGATCGATGTCGCCATTGATACGGTCGGTGTCGGCCCTTTTTTTGGTCAAGATGCAGTGTTGCTGCAATTTGCCCGCCGTGTAGCCCCGGTGCAATGCGCCTGGCTGGGTAGCTGGGCAAGCGGTGGTGGCGTTTTCGATTTTCTGCTCAGCGATACCCATGCCGCACCCGAGGCGAACGACTGGCTCTACGAAGAAGGCATCGCCAGACTGGCGGGAGGGCAATGGTGTTGGGAGCCACCGGCCTGCGCTCCAGCTATTTCGCCCCCACCCCACCTCAAGGACAGTGTGGTGACCTTGGGCTGTGCGGTGCGGGCTTTTCGCATTTCCGCACGCGCCATCCAGGTCTGGGTTCGCCTGCTTTTGCGCCTGCCCAACACGCAACTGGTGCTCATGGGGCCGCATGGCCAGAATGCGCAATTCCGCATGGAATTATTCACCGCAATGACAACCGCGGGACTTGAACCAGGACGTGTCGCCTTTCAGGCGCAGTGCGCCTACCACGACTATCTGGCCAGCTACAGCGCGATTGACATTGCTCTGGACAGTTTTCCAGCCAACGGCGGGTTGTGCCTGCTTGATGCACTTTGGATGGGCGTACCGGTAGTCTCCTTGGCCGGGAACTCGCTGGGAGAACGACAAGGCCTGTCTATTCTGGGCTCCATTGGGCATACCGAGTGGGTCGCCACCGACGAGGACAGCTATATCGACCTTGTCTGCGCACTCGCAAGCGACTCGCCAGGCTTGACGAACCTGCGCCAGCGTCTTCGCACCGACATGACAGCGTCTTCTCTGCTCAATGGACGGCGGGTTGCGAGCGAAATCGAAGCCCATTGCCTGCAATGGAAAGAAGAGGCAAAGGCCGTCACAAGTGCCCCCACACCGAAGGAGCGCGTCCGTGCCGTGGCGCAACGCCAATTCGATGCATGGTTGAGCCGTGGCAGCCGGCTGGATTTGGCTCCACTTGCGGTCGACCACCAGGCAGTCATCGACGCATCGGTCGTGGTGGTTCTATTCAATCAGGCCGGCTTGACGCGGCAGGCGCTGTCGGCCTTGGCAGACCAGACGGGCGTTGTCTTTGAGACCATCGTGGTTGACAACGCGTCAGGTGCAGATACCAGCCAACTGCTGAGCCGCGTGGACGACGCCCGCGTCGTCCGCAATACGATCAACGCAGGTTTCTTGCAGGCAGCCAACCAGGGGGCAGCGCTCGCAAAGGGGCGCCACATCCTATTCCTCAACAGCGACGCTATTCTGCACACCCACGCACTGCACAATGCCGTGGGCCGACTGGACTCTGATCCGCACATTGGCGCCGTGGGCGGGCGCATCGTGTTGGCCGACGGTACTCTGCAGGAAGCCGGCTGCATCGCGTATGCGGGGGGCCCCACAGCAGGATACGGGCGTGGACATGATCCATACCTGCCCGAATTCAGTTTTGCGCGAGCAGTGGACTTTTGCTCCGGCGCATTTTTGATGGTTCGTCACAGTCTTTGGCTGAAGCTTGGCGGTTTTGATCCTGCATTCGCGCCCGCTTACTATGAAGACTCCGATCTTTGCCTGCGCATACAGGACGCGGGCTGCCAAGTGGTCTACGACCCACAGATATGGGTCTCCCACTTTGAATGGGGCAGCGCCGTGTCGAACCACGACGCGATTGCGATGATGGAAAGAAATTCCCAGCGCTTCAGCACGCGACACGTGGAGCGTTTGGCAGAAAGGCCCGACCCAGCCCACGCCGCACCCTATTTAGACCGATGGAGGTCATTGCGCAAAACCCGCATCCTCATCATTGACAACGGCGTCCCGCACAGCGCAGCGGGTGGCGGGCTGCCCCGTGCCAAACTGGTCATCCAAGCGCTCTCAGATTGTGATCTGACGTTGTTTCCCATGTGGGACATCGACGAAGTCTGGCGCGACGTCTATGCTTCAGTGCCTGATACGGTCGAGGTGATGCTGGGCATTGGCGCCGCGGGGCTAGAAACCTTCCTGGAACAACGGACCGGGGTCTATGACTTCGCAATGGTCAGTCGACCACCCAACATGGCATTGGTCGACGCGTTGCGCACCAAGCGGCCCCTTCTGTTCAGCGGGATGCACGTCGTGTATGACGCTGAGGCCTTGTTTGCAATGCGAGAGATTGGCAAAGCGGCCCTGCGGGGCTCAGCGATGTCGGCGGAGAAGGCGAAGCAATTGCTGCAGGAGGAACTGGCGTTGGCCCAGCGCGCAGATGCGGTCATTAGCGTTTCAGACCGCGAAGCCCTCACCTTTCGCGCGGCAGGCGTTGCCCAGGTTCACATACTCTCGCACGCCATGGAAACCCGCGCGGACACCCCCGACTGGCCGCAACGCGAAAATCTTTTGTTTGTGGGCGCCATTCATCCCGATACGCCCAATGAGGACAGTTTGCTTTGGTTTTGCAGGGAAATCATGCCCATCTTGCGCGACCAACACGCCCTGGATCTGTCGCTCGATGTCGTCGGTGACTGTTCGTCCGGGCCCGTCCATGGTCTAGCCAACAAGCACATCCGGATATTGGGACGTATCGATGATCTGGTGCAGTGCTACGACCAGCACCGGGTCTTCATCGCGCCGACACGCTTTGCGGCAGGCGTGCCAGCCAAGGTAATAGAAGCCGCATGCAACGGCATTCCGGTCGTGGCAACACCTCTGTTGGTGAGCCAGTTGGACTGGCAGGCGGGACACGACATCCTGGCCGAAGATGATCCGCGAGCGTTTGCGGACGCCGTCGCAGCGCTGTACACAGACCCCGAGAAATGGCGCCAGTTGCGCACTGCGATTCAGGAAAGAACCCGTGCACAATATGCACCGGAGCAGTTCCTAAAAACCCTGCGCTGCATTTTTCGCGTTAATAAGGCACGGACAGGATACTTGGCAACGTGACAACGCTCCGCACCACCGTTCAATCATTCGACCTGTTCGATACGCTCATTGCGCGCGCCTGTGTCAGTCCGGTCAACTTGTTCACCGAGGTAGGCTGCGCATTGGGTGTTGCGGATTTTGCAGCAGCGCGCATGCAGGCAGAGCAAAGCGTCTATGCCGCAAGCGACCAATTTGACCTGACGGCAATCTACCGGCAACTCTCGGCAATCGGCTACTGCGACGCTAGCCTAGCGGCCAGGCTAATGGCGGCAGAGGTTGAAGCCGAGTTTGACAACGCTATCCCTATCGCCGAAAACATTGCGTCCGTGCGTGACTTCGACCTTGTGGTCTCTGACATGTACTTGCCTTCCGCTACCCTGCGGGGCCTTCTGCAACATGTGGGGCTGCGTCGGTTTGTACACCTCTTCGTCAGCAATGTCGGCAAACATCAGGCCACCATCTGGCCACAACTCACCCAACGCTGGCTGATCCTTCGGCACATCGGAGACAACGCGCACGCTGACGTTGCCCAGCCACAGCAATTTGGCATCGCAACCAGCCACTACACCGGTGCAGCGCAAAACAGCACCGAACGGTATCTCGATGATATGGGGCTAACACTCGTCAGTCGCATTGCCCGGCGCCTGCGGTTGGCCAACCCCTATGTTGCTGACACACTAGAGGCCGAACTGTGGAACAGCTTCGTCACGTTCAATGTTCCATTGCTATGTGTTTCCGCTGTCGCGGTCAAGCGCCAACGCACGGCGTGTGGAAAGAGAAAGGTCTTGTTTCTATCACGCGATTGCCATTTCCTGAGCGAAGTGTTTCTATCTCTCTATCCTGACGAACCCGCGGAGTTGGTCTATGTCTCCAGAAATGCATTGGCGGCAGACGTAGATGGGTTTGCGCGGTATTTGACAGGGCACAACGTGGCCGAATCGTTGGTTTGTGACATTGTCTCAACCGGTCTATCGTGGTGGCGGTTCAGCCAGTCAACCGCACAATCGATCGCGTTCTTTGCGTTGGTGCACATCGATAACCACCAGTACCAGGCATTCGACGCCAATGAACTCCTTCAGGACCCTCAGTATCAATTTCAGGCAGCAACACGGACCAGCGAAATCGACAAATGGAGTATTGCAATAGAGATGCTAAACACCGCCGATCATGGTGCGACTGTCGCACTGGACCCCGTTGGCAATGACTTTGTTCCGCGCTTTGAAGCCCGGCACGAACTGCCATCGAATTTGCTCAAGTGCTTGATTTTGGCGCAGGCGGCGGCGATGCAGAGTTTGCACACGCAACGACATACCGTTCGCCAGGAGCTTGCCGGTCTGTCCGACCCTGACGCCACGATTGCGACCCTGGTAAGCCGCCTGTGCGCCACGGATTGGATTAACCGTTTCGCAGATTTCTCCATATGCCAACCCACGAGCTGACCCGTCTGGCCAATCATTGCGGGAGTGACAAGGGCGATGCCGTGCTGTGCGCCCATGGTTACACACACGTGTACTCCGCCTTGCTGGAGCGTGCACGCAACCAGCCGATCCGCATCCTGGAAATCGGCCTGGTCCACGGCCAAACCCAAGAAACCATGCATGATCGCCTGGACGAAATCGGTTGCCCGAGCCTGCGGATGTGGGCCCAATACCTGCCTCTGGCTTCTGTTTTCGGTTTCGATATTGTCGATTTCCGCAGCCTGTCTGAGGCTCGAATCAGAATTTTCCAAGGAGACCAGTCCAAGCCTGAAGATTTGGCAAACCTGGTAGCACAAGCTGGAGGCGCGTTCGATGTCATCATTGACGATGGCAGCCACGCATCCCACCACCAGCAAATTGCACTTGCCTACCTGTTTGCGCACTTGGCACCGGGGGGCTTGTACTGCATCGAAGATCTCCACTACCAACCCACCGATCTGGAGCTACCCGGCATCTCCACCACACGAGAGTTTTTGCGCGACCTCCGGTTTGGCGGCTGCGGCGCCCGCCTTGCCATTGATCAACCCGGCCTCGCCGTGCTGCTAAGCCAAATAGATGCGGTCCATTGTTTCGACAGCCGATCCCATCGCTGGCCACTGGCCCAGCGCGAAGATGCCCTGGCTGTTCTGGTGAAACAAGGCAGACATGCGCTACTGGGTGACACTGTCAATCAGATCACCGACCAATCCGATCCGGTTTTCGCCCAAACCATACGGGACGAACGTATTGCGCAGTTACCGGCGTCTTTTTTTGGGCATACGGCTATTCATGGCCAACCCATTTACGGCGCCTACACTTCCGTGCAACTTGACCCTACGTATTTGGTGGTCACCGGAAACCGGCGCGGCCTACAACAAAGAGAAAAAGCACATCAGGAACCCGGGCACTACAGAGTAGGCGACGACATTGACTTCCGCCTGGGCGGCAACGCCCCTCTGTACCAGCGCCATGGATGGGATTTTTCGTCCGAAGGTGGCACTTGGACGATTGCGTCCAGTGCCCAACTGGTACTCAAGCTTGTAGGCAAACCTGCGGACGCAAATAGCTTCCGGATCGAAGTGTTGGCGCAAGGGCTGGTTGGGCCCCAGCATCCAGTAACCCAAGCCGAACTTCTCATTAACGGTGTTGCAACGGGACCACTGGCTTTTGGACACCAGCACTTGTGTTCTGCAACTTTCCAGGCACCGCTTGAGGGATTGAATGACCAAAGCCTGACGCTGGATTTCAGGCCACTGAACCCGATTTCACCCAAAATGCTGGGTTTTTCTGAAGATAAGCGGGAGCTGGGCTTGTTACTCGTGCGAATCCGCATCAGCTATGCGGTCTGAGAGTGGACTGTTATGTTGCGTGCCTACTAGACAAATCGCGAGCTTTGGGAGCAAACTCTATCCCAACGCAGCGGCAGTCCTTTCGGGGATTAAGACAATGACTGAAAAAAAGACACCCGTTTTGGCCAAGCACCAGGCGCTGCTTGCGTTTTGTCTCGGAACTCTGGCTGCTTCAGTGACGGCCCAGAATATCGCGCCACCCACGCCACCGGAAGTCGAACAGGCATTCCGCGAGGTCATCGCCAATGCCAATTCAGCGGATGCACGAACCAAATACGCAACACTTTTGGTTCGCGCAGGAAACTTTGAGGGTGGTATTGCAGCGCTCGAAGGCTTGTTACTCATGCCCGACGCTCCAGCGAGCATCCGTGTTGAACTGGGTGTGCTCTACTACCGGCTTGGCTCCTACGCCATTTCAGAAAGCTACTTGCGGGCAGCCCTTGAAGACCCTCGTCTGGAACCCGCACTCAAGATACAGGCCGACTCGTTACTGCGTGACGTCGTTCAGCGCAACAAGACAACCCAACTGTCCGGCAGTCTGATGATCGGTGTGCGGGGGCAGAGCAACCCAACCGGAGCCACCGACAACAACCAGGTCTACTATTTGGGCGTGCCCGTGGCGCGCGGTAAAGACGCAGGCCCGAAGTCCGATGTTGACACCCATGTGTGGGGCAAACTCGACCACGTTTTTGACTTGGACAAACAAAACGAAGCGGCTGTGGTGACGTCGCTGGTGGCTTATGCGAATCACTACAACTCGGTGGACAGCTACACCAAACAAGTAGGCTACTCCAAGCCGTTTGATCTGGCGATTCTGGCAGGCAGCACGGGCATTCGCTTCAAGCCGATGGCGCCCACCGAACTGACGATTCGACCGCACCTGATTTTTGGCGGCGCCCTGGCCAATGGCAGCGCTTACTTCACCAATACCGGCTTTGGCATCGACGGTGATTACCGTGTTTCTGAGTCCCTGGCATGGGGTGGCGCGTATGAAAATACAAAACTGTCGTTCTCCTCGCGTGAGGACATGGCCAATGTGACTCTGCAGGGCGGCACCCGCCAGGCGGTTCGCCTCAATGCTTCCGTTGAGGCCGCGCCAGGGCGATTCCTGCTGGCCGAGCTGGGTTACGCCGATCAGGACGGGAACGCCGTGTACACCGGATATCGAGGTCCCCAGTTGAGGGTCTCCTACCTGCTGAGCTATGGGGCGCCCTTCGGTTCGATGGGGCTCCCGTGGACTACCACACTGTCGGCTAGCACGTTGCGGCGGGATTACCGCGGCGCAGACCCATCCGTGGATTCACTCACCGTGCGCAACGACACGGAGTGGCGCACATCCCTGCTGAACTATATGCCTCTGACACGTGACCTTGCCCTGCAATTCCAGCTGGAATACAGCAACACGTCATCCAATATCTCGAATTTCAGCAACACCAACACATCCGGCTCGCTGGGTGTGATCTGGAAATACTGAGCACTGGCAGGAGAACTACATGCCCCCTATAGACATCAATGAGTGGTGGTTGGCCGCTGCAGCGGCCGCGGCAGCCGGTATCGTGCCGGCGTCAGCAACCGCTGCCACAGAAATCGGCGCGCAGGTTGGCGTCGTCACCTCCGTACGCGCCGGAGTGGTCTCTGCAACCAACGAACGTGTTGTCTACATCGGCAATGCAGTGGCGTTTGGTGAACGATTCAGGACCGATAGCACCGGCATCATCCACATTCTTTTCATGGACCAGTCGTCCATGACACTCGGGCCCAATTCCGAACTCGTCATTGACCAGTTTTCCTTTCAACCCAAAGAACAACGCGGCAATATTGCGGTCAATCTGATCAAGGGCTCCTTGCGGGTTGTTGGCGGATTCATCAGCAAACTGACCAGTCCCAAGGGCACCAATTCTGCGTTGATCCGCACTGCGACGGCAACCATCGGCATCCGGGGTGGCATATCTGTCATTGATGCGCAGCCCGGTCAAACCCAGGGAACATTCCTGTTCGGCGAGCACATGGATGTGATGCCCCCGGATTCAACAGGCGGCGTTGGAGGTACTGGACTTCTTGGTGGTAATGGAGGCACTGGAGGCAGCGGAGGAGTTGCAGGAGCTGGAGGTCTTGGTGGTAATGGAGGCACTGGAGGCAGCGGAGGAGTTGCAGGAGCTGGAGGTCTTGGTGGTAGTGCAGGTACTGGAGGAGCTGGAGGTATTGGACTTCTTGGTGGAAATGGAGGCACTGGAGGCAGTGGAGGAGTTGCAGGAGCTGGAGGTCTTGGTGGTAGTGCAGGTACTGGAGGAGCTGGAGGTACTGGACTTCTTGGTGGTAATGGTGGTACTGGAGGAGTCGGAGGTACTGCAGGCGTAGTGGGTAGCGGGCCAGGAACTGACTCACCTTTTGGTGGCGGAGCACGTGTCACGCGCCCCGGGTTTTCGGTCATTGCCAACAACGGCGGCATTGGCAATCCGTTTAGGTTATCCCCGAATGATATGGCGGCCCTGACCGCCAGGTTCGAGAACCGCCAGGGCAACCGCACGCCGTCTGGTGGAAGCTTGATCAGTACCAATGATCGTCCCGGTGGATTGAACGCGCCCGGCACATTGATCGCTCCCAATCGCGTTCAGCATGTCTCTACAGATATTCAAAACCAGACGCCCGGCAGGTCCCTGCGCAATGTGATGGGAAGCGATTCGACCCAGGTCCAATCCTGAAACAGACTCCATGCGGGTTCTTTTTGCGTCGGTCTACCCGCATCTCCCGGAAGTCATCGGGGGGTTGCAGACCACCACAGATGATTTGTGTTCAGCGCTGATTGCCGTCGGCGTGGAGGCTGCCGTGCTGTGCGGCCTGAAGGAGCATTCCGGTGCATTGTCGGATCGCCGTGCGCGCAAGGACGACGACTTGGGCTACCCGGTATTCCGTGTGGCGGACCCGATCCAGGATCTGGCCTTGCTTGTGGCTGCCTGGGAACCGTCGATCATCGTGGTGCAAAGCGGCACCACACTGTTGCCGATGGTGGTCGCCGCACTGGACACTGGCAAGCCCACCGCGGTTTATCTGCATAACGTCGAGACCCACCAGTTGGGCGGCACGCTGGTCCCCGATCCATCCATTCTCTATTTGTCGAATTCCGGGTTCACCGCGCAACGCTGGCGTGCCCTCTGCGGCATCGAGAGCACTGTTGTGCCTCCACTCGTGTTGCCGGAGCGCTACTTTGTCAGTGAAAAAGGCAACAACGTCCTGTTTGTCAACCCGACACCCATCAAGGGCGTGGAAATCATGTTCGGTTTGGCGGCAGCGTGCCCGGATATACCTTTTCTCGTATCGGAGAGCTGGGGGCTGGACCCGCGTTGGCGCGCCGACTGCATGCAACGCGCCTCGCGATTGCCCAACATCGAGTGGTCGCAACCCACCCGCGACATGCGCGCCGTCTATGCTCGGTCGCGCACACTGCTAATGCCCAGCCTGTGGGAAGAGGCCTATGGCCGTACCGTGGTAGAGGCGCAAATCAACGCAATACCGGTCGTTGCCAGCAACCGTGGCGCACTGCCCGACACGGTTGGTGCTGGCGGGGTACTGGTAGATGCCCATGCGTCTATTGACCGCTGGGAACAGGCGCTGCGCGAGGGCTACATGCCATCGCCCCGGTTCAACCAATTGTCCGAGTTGGCACGCCACCAGGCGTTTCAGACGGCCGCTGCACCTGTCATACTGGGGCGATTCATGTCCGCGTTGGCGGGGCATGCGGGCACCTTGTAACACCTCTCAACTCAGGCGAGTTTGAACTGCATTTCGACGCAGCAGCCGGCGTCCATTGAGGCCTGTGCGGACACCGAGCCCCCCCACAGCGTCATCATCTTGCGCGTCATCGCCAGCCCCATGCCGATTCCCTCAAACTGCTTGGCACTGTGCAATCTACCAAAGACCTGGAACAACCGTGCCTGCTGCGCCGGGTTGTAACCCACGCCATTGTCCTGAACCTTCAGCACGACAAACCCCGGTGATGCACTTGGTTCTGCGGTGATATCAATCTTGGCCAACTCCCGCGGTGCGGTGAATTTGACCGCGTTGCCCAGCACATGGGTCAGGGCTTGGTACAGCAAATCGGTGTCTGCCAGAACGGTCGGCAATCCATCGGCAATGTGCCATTCGATCGCACGCTGGGGATGCTTCTCTGTCAATTTTTCGCGCACCGTCTGCACCAGCGCTTGTAGCGAAACGGGGCAAACATCCATGGGCATTCCCCCGACACGCGACAAGGCGGTCAGCCCATCGAGCAACAAACCCATGTGGCGTGCCGCGTCGCTGATGGTGGACAAAAACCCGAGTACTTCGGGCTCCAGCTGCGGCCCCGCATCCTCCTGTACCAACTGCACGTATGACACGATGTGGCGCAGCGGCGCCCGCAGGTCGTGGGACACGGTGGCCGTGAAATCCTGCATCTCGGCGCGTACCGCGGCCAGCTCAGCCTCTAGAGCGGCTACACGGGATTCGAGGGATTCAGGTGATTCATCCATCATGCGGGCGCCCGTCGTCAAGGCTTGGGGGCCTTTTTAGGACGACTCCACTGGGCAATGCTGGCCTGCTTGCCACGCGCAATGCTCAAGGCACCCGCCGCTGTATCTTTGGTCAGCGTCGAGCCGCCTCCCACTGTGCCGCCCGCGCCCAGCGTGATAGGCGCTACCAAGACGCAGTTGCTACCCACATGCACATCGTCCTCAATCACGGTGCGGTGCTTGTTGGCGCCGTCGTAATTCGCCGTAATGCTGCCCGCACCAAAGTTGACACGCTCGCCAACTGTGGCATCGCCCAGGTAGGCCAAGTGGTTGGCCTTGGCGCCCTTGGCCAAGGTTGAATTCTTGACCTCGACGAAATTGCCAATGTGCACTTCGGCCCCCAGGCGCGCGCCGGGGCGCAAACGTGCGAACGGGCCAATCAGGGCTCCGACACCGACCGTTACGCCAAGGTTTTCGCCATCGATATGGGTAAAAGGGTGGATCACAGCGCCGGCCTCGATGATGGCGTTGGCGATGACGCAGTTGGCCCCGATAGTAACCCCTTCGCCCAGATTCACGTGCCCCTCAAAAATGCAATTCACGTCGATGCTGACATCGCGGGCGCAGAGCAGATCGCCCCGCACGTCCAGACGGGCCGGGTCTGCCAAACGCACACCCTCTTCCATCAACCGGTGGGCCTGCTGCAGCTGGTAGGCACGCTCCAACTGCGCCAGTTGCACCGGGCTATTCACCCCGGCCACCTGCACGGCGTCGTCAATTTTGTATGCAACGACTGGCACGCCATCGGCCACGGCAAACTTCACGATATCGGTCAGGTAGTACTCGCCCTGTGCATTCTGGTTGTCCAGCCGCGCCAGCCAGCGCTTAAGGGCCGCAGCTGGCACCGCCATGATTCCGCTGTAAATTTCGGTGATGGCCAACTCCGCAGGCGCGGCATCCTTTTGCTCCACGATGGCCTGCACCGCACCATCGGCCTGGGCCCCGCTGCGCACAATACGCCCGTACCCCGTCGGGTTGGCCATCTCCAATGTCAGTAGCGCCAGCTTGTCACCCGCGCAGGCGGTGATCAGGTGGAACAGCGTCGCAGGCTGGGTCAGCGGCACATCGCCCGAGAGCACGACCACCACACCGTCATCGGCCAGCACGGGCACTGCCTGTTGCACCGCATGGCCGGTGCCAAATTGCGGTTCCTGGCGCACAAAGCGTATGACAAATGGGTCTGTAGCCCCCGTATCCATTGCACATGCCGCTTCCACTTCGATAGCACCGTGCCCGGTGATGACCACCGCTTGCCGGGCCTGCAAGGCCTGCGCAGTGTCCAGCACATGCCGCAACAGGGGACGTCCGGCTAGGGGATGCAATACCTTGGGCAAAAGGCTCTTCATGCGTGTGCCTTTGCCCGCCGCCATAATGACCACATCAACGTTCTGATGTTCCAATGCCGCGTTTTGAACCTGTAATTCGGAAGTCACCTGCATGTCCCTTTCAATGTCTTCTGTGTCACGTTTTTCTGCAATGTCACGGTGCATTATCGGTGCGCTAGCGGCCACCCTGATCCTGGGCGGATGCAGTGCTGTGCGCCTGGGTTACAACACAAGCCCGACCCTGGCCTACTGGTGGCTCGACAGCTACTTCGATTTTGATGACGCACAAAGTCTGCGCGTGCGAAGCGACCTGCAGGCCGTGCAGGACTGGCACCGCAAGGCTGAACTGCCACTGTTGGTGCAGACGCTGAAGGACCTGCAAACCATGGCGCCCAAAACGGTCACCCCGGCGCAGGTATGCCAATTGGTGAGCGGCCTGCAAACCCGCGTGCAGGCCACGCTGGATCGCGTCACCCCGACCATTGCGGCGATCGCACCCACGCTGCAGGCCGCCCAGTTGGAGCACATCTCGAAGGAGTTCGACAAACGCAACCGCAAGTGGCGCGAAGAGTGGATAGAGGGCACACTGGCCGAGCGCGCCGACCGGCGCGTCAAACAGATCGTGGACCGCGCAGAATCCTTCTACGGAACGTTGGAGCCGCAACAGCTGGCCATCGTGCGCAGCCATGTGAACGCGTCCAGCTTCAACGGCCCGCGCCAGTACAAGGAGAAGCAACGGCGCCACCAGGATGCCATGCAGGTACTGAAAGAACTGGGCGTCACCCGGTTTTCCGCCAGCCAGGCCACAGCCGCCATTCGCGGCCTGCTGGAGCGCAGCATGAATGCCCCTGACCCGGCGTACCGCCAGTACATGGACCGCCTGACCAATGAGAGCTGCGCCGCCATGGCAGCCCTGCACAACAGCAGCAGCGCGGACCAACGCGCCTATCTGGTGCAAACCCTGCGCGGCTACGAGGGCGACGCCCGCGCCCTGGCCAGCGAGAATATGGACGCCCCTCCACCCGAACCTTCCCCTACACCGTTCTAGCCCACCATGGCTCCTGCCCACTCTGAATTCGCACAGTACTGCTGCGAGCTGCTGGCCAGCACCGGCGCCTGCACCGCCAAGCGCATGTTTGGCGGCTGGGGCATCAGTACCGATGGATTGACCATCGCCATCATTGCCGACCTGGGTAGCGGTGAGAAGCTGTGGCTCAAGGCCAGTGACGACAACCGCCCCCAATGGGAGTCCGCGGGCTGCGAGCGCTTTACCTACGCCTCCACCAAGGATGGCGAGACCGTATCGCGCGGCATGAACTACTACAGCGCCCCGGAAGATGCCATGGACTCCGCCCACGCCATGGCCCCTTGGGCGCGCCTGGCATTGCAGGCGGCCCTGAGCGCCAAAGCGGCCAAGCCGGTCCGGTCCGCCAAGCCCCGCAAAGCCGAGGCCAAACCCAAGTCCCTCAAACCCGGCAAATCGAAACCCCCTTAGCACCATGCACTATCCCACGCATGATGCCCCGTGGATGGACGCCGCCTTTGCCGAAGTCGGCGTCAGCACCTACCCTCCGGGCAGCAGCAACCCCCGGATCACGCAATACCACGCCCACACCAACATCGCCGGATACGACGACAAGGCGTCGTGGTGCTCGTCGTTTGTCAACTGGTCGCTGGCGCAGACGGGTATTGTTGGCACAAAGTCCGCCTTGGCGCGGTCGTGGCTGGACTGGGGGGAAACACTGAGCGAGCCGTTGCCCGGGTGCATTGCCGTGTTGTCACGCGAAGACCCAACGGGCTGGAAGGGGCATGTCGGCTTCTTCTTGCGAATGGATGCGCAAAGCATTTTCCTTCTGGGTGGTAACCAACTGGATCAAGTACGCGAGCACTTCTATCCTAAAGCGAACCTGTTGGGCTACCGTTGGCCAGCTACGGCATAGTGGCCGGGAACTGATCTTCGTCAAGTCTTCTGCCCACACCGGTGTCCACAATGGGATGCGCAAGGTCCAAACGTCCATCAAGTGCAGAGAGGCAAAAACCATGAAAAATTTCAAAACCAATGCATTGCAACCAAAGAGCCGGCGCCCAATGGCTCTGCGGTGGAGTGCGCTGTGTGGCAGCGCGCTGGTATCCGCCTTGCTGCTGCCCGGTTGCAGCGTAGAGGTGCAGAACATTCAACCCGCCCAAGAGCTCAAACACCAGGCGCAGCCGGCCGGTTCGGTCTACACCGGCTGGCGCGTGTTTCAGGACAAGTGCGCCAGTTGCCACGGTCCGGCAGCTGCCGGCACACCGGGTGGGCCTGATCTGCTGCCCCGCGTGCGGGAGATGGGGTCGCGGCAATTTGTGGGACTGGTCCTCAAACGCTACGACTGGAATCTTGGCGCTGCCCAGCCAGGCAAAGACAGCCCTGCCTGGGACGCTCTGGTGGACGACATCGTGCAGCGCAAGGCCTACATGCTCACCATGCCGGCCTGGCAAGGTGAACCCCGCGTCAGCGCCCACATCGCTGACCTCTACGCCTACCTGTCGGCGCGTGCACAGGGCGCACAAGGGACGGATCGCCCCGCCCCATAGCCTACAAAAGCGCGTTCGGGCTCTCGCCGCGCTCGTACACCACGTGGGCGCGCCCCACGATCAACGGGTCGAGTTTGCCGATGTGGGCCAGGTCCTTGTTGGTGTAGGGCAGCTTGTGCAGCACGTAGCGCATGGCGTTGAGCCGCGCGCGCTTCTTGCAATCGCTCTTGATCACGGTCCACGGTGAATCGGCCGTGTCGGTTTCAAAGAACATGCCTTCTTTGGCACGGGTGTAGTCCTCCCACTTGTCCAGTGATGCCAGATCCACCGGGCTCAGCTTCCACTGCTTTAGCGGGTGGTTTTCGCGCTCTTTGAAACGGCGGCGCTGCTCCTTGCGGCTGACGCTGAACCAGAACTTGATCAGGTGCACGCCACTGCGCACCAGGTGGCGCTCAAACTCCGGCGTCTGGCGCATGAACTCGGCGTACTCTTCATTCGAGCAAAAACCCATGACCCGCTCCACCCCGGCACGGTTGTACCAGCTGCGGTCCAGCAGCACAATTTCGCCGCGCGTGGGCAGGTGTTGCACATAGCGCTGAAAGTACCATTGCCCGCGTTCCAGTTCACTGGGCTTTTCCAGCGCCACCACGCGGGCTCCTCGCGGATTCAGGTGTTCCATGAAACGCTTGATGGCACCGCCCTTGCCGGCTGCATCGCGCCCTTCAAACAGAATCACCACCCGTTGACCGCTTTCTTTGACCCAGGCCTGCAATTTGAGCAACTCCACTTGAAGCTGGAATTTTTGCTGCTCGTAGCTGGAGCGGCGCATCAGGTTACGGTACGGGTAACCTCCGTCGCGCCAGTCGTGCGCCAGTTCGTCGTCCGGGTTAATGCCTTTTTTGCCCGTATCGCCCTTGAGCCGGCCCATCAGTGCTTCGCGCAGAACCCGTGCATCGTCTGCGGAGGCCCCTTCGAGCATCGCCCGCAGGCCCTTGGCCCGTTCACCGGCCGTGCCATTGGCGTTCGGGCGCACCAGCTCCAATGCGGCGGCTATCGCCTTGCCCTGTGCGGCGTCCACCGCTTGCGCCGCCACAAACTTGCCCAGCGCGCGTGCCTTGGTTGACGGGGCAATGTCGCCTTGAACAGCCTTGCGGGCGCGTGCAGGACTGGTCTTCTTTGCGGCGACGGGTTTGGTTGTCGTGGTGGCTGTCGTGAGGGGTTTTTCTGCCATCGTGCATCTCTCCTATGTCATTTCGGGTTGCCGCTGTGGGTAGCGGCGGTCTTTCATGCTACGGCGCACCCTGTGACAAGGCCTTGACCAAGATCAAACGCCGATGCTGTTTCTGCTACTACACGGGCCAGACCACACCGTGGTTGTTGAGGATGGCGTCCAGCGGCAGGTCGTGCGGTTCGGGTTCAAAGTCTTCGACGAAACCCACGCCAAATCCCAGCCCCACCGTGAAGGGCTTGGGCTGCAACGACGCCATCATGCGGTCATAGAAGCCTCCGCCATAGCCCAGCCGGTAGCCGCCAGGCCCGTAGCCTACGCACGGCGCAAACAGCAGGGTTGGAACGATCACCTCGGTGTCCTTGGGCTTCGGAATCCCATAGGCATCCTCTTCCATCGGGCAACCGGGGTACCAGGCATGGAAGGTCATGGTCTTGTGCTCCTTGTTGACCACTGGCAGCCCAATACGGCGTAACTGGGGTTGGTCTAGCAGCTCGCCGTCTTCCTTCCAGCGGTGCAGGGCTGGCAGGGGGTCAAACTCGCCCTTGATGGGCCAATAGGCGCCAATGATGGTGTCGGGGCGGCCCACCAGCCAGATACGCATGACCTGCTGCAACAGGTCAGCCTGCTGTAGCCGATCGGGCAGGTTCAAACGTTGTTCGAGGAGTGCCTTGCGCAGGGTTTTCTTGGCCGCTGCCTTTGAATCATCTGAGTTGTCCATAATCTCCACATGCAGTTTTCAGCCATTCTGACATCGATAGCGCTTATTGGCGCTTACATCGTGTCCATTCCCGCCCCCGCCAACGCCCAGACACGCGACCCGTCGCGTGCCGACAGCACCATCCTGGAGATGGCCCAGCTCTACAAACAGCGCGACCGCCGCCGCCTCAGCGCCCTGCTACCGCAGGTCAGAGGCCACGCGCTGGAGCCATGGGCTGCCTACTGGGATTTGTCGGCACGGCTGGACGAAGCCGGCCCCACGGAAATCCAGGATTTCTTCACCCGCTTTGCCGGCAGTTACCAGGAGGACCGTTTGCGCGCGGAACTGCTGCTGCAGATGGGGCGCAACCGCGATTGGGTCGGCTTCAACCGCGAATACCCGCTGTACCGCATGGGCGACGACAAATCGGTGCGCTGCTATGCCCTGCTGGCCGAACATCTGGCCAGCGGGGTCGACAACACCGCCCAGGTCAAGGACTTCTGGCTGGGCCTCAAGGAGGCCGATGAAGGCTGTTCTGCCGCGGCGGAGCAGCTGCGCAAAGACCACACCACCTCCAGCGCCATGGTGTGGCAGCGCGCCCGCCTGGGCATGGAAAACGACCGGCTGCGCGTGGTGACCCAGGCCGTGGGCATCGTCAGCCCCGGCTCGGTCCAGACGGTCAACAGCATTTACCTGAACCCGGGCAAGTACCTCAACGACAAGCTGACCGCCCTCCAGCCCAAGACCCGCGAGCTGGTGTCCCTGGCGCTGATCCGCCAGGCCTATCTGGACCCGGCCGATGCAGTCGTTGAGATAGACAAACTGCGCTGGCGCACCCAGCTGACCCAGGAAGAACGGAGCTGGATCTGGGGAGTGATCGGCAAACGCGCCGCACAGAAGCTGTCCAATGACGCGCCAGACTATTTCGCCCGGGGCCAGGCCCCGGCCATGCACGAAGACCACCTGGCCTGGCAGGTGCGCGCGGCCTTGCGCGCCGGACGCTGGTCCCAGGTGATGAGTGCCACGGGCGCCATGGCCGAGCCCCAGCGCAGCGACCCGGCCTGGACCTACTGGCGCGCCCGAGCGTTGCTGGCCCAAGGAACCAACGAAGGCGCACGCGCACAGGCCTTGCAACTGCTGGAGGGCATTGCCAGTGGGCGCGGATTCTATGAACAACTGGCGCTGGAGGAACTGGGCCAGCGCATCACGGCGCCTGCCAAGCCCGCGCCCCTGACACTGGAAGAAAAAGAAGCCGCCCGCCTGAACCCGGGCCTGAACCGCGCGCTGTATGCCATCAACCTGGGTCTGCGGGCCGAAGGCGTGCGCGAGTGGAACTACACCACCAATCTGCATGTGCGCGGCGGCATGGACGACCGCGCGCTGCTGGCCGCCGCCGACATGGCCTGCCACCACGAGGTCTGGGACCGTTGCATCAACACCAGCGAGCGCACCCGGTCCGTGGTCGATGCCGAGCAGCGTTTCCCCATGCCGTTCAAGGCGGCAGTGGTGGTTCGAGCCAACCAGATCGGCCTGGACCCGGCCTATGTATACGGGCTGATCCGCCAGGAAAGCCGCTTCATCATGGACGCCAAGTCCGGTGTGGGCGCGTCGGGCCTGATGCAGGTCATGCCCGCCACCGCGAAATGGACGGCCAAGAAGATCGGCCTGAACAACTTCCAGCCCCACCAGATCACCGACCGCGACACCAACATCGCCATTGGCACCGGCTACCTGAAGCTGGTGCTCGACAGCTTTGACGGCTCCATGCCGCTGGCCGCCGCCGCCTACAACGCGGGCCCGGGCCGTCCGCGCAACTGGCGGGGCCAATCGGGTGGCCCGGTACTGGAGGCCGCCATCTGGGCCGAGAACGTGCCCTTCAACGAGACCCGCGACTACGTCAAGAAGGTGCTGTCCAACACCACCAACTACGCCGCCCTCATCACCGGTCAGCCGCAATCGCTGAAGGCCCGCCTGGGCAGTATCGGCCCCAAAGATGCCGCCATTCCCGAGACCGGGCTTGACTTGCCCTGAGCATCAATGGCGCAGGATTTCATCATCAATTCGGTGGCCATTGCCCCCTACCATCACGGACTCGACAACAAGGTGACTCCATGCTGAAACTCTACATCGGTAACAAGAATTACTCCTCCTGGTCCATGCGGCCCTGGGTGCTGCTCACGCAAGCCGGCATCCCCTTTGAGGAAGTCATGGTGCGCTTCGACTCTTTCGACGCAGATTCCACTTTCAAGAAAACCCTGCAGGATGCAACCCCCACCGGCAAGGTACCGCTGCTGGTGGACGGTGGCCTGGCCGTCTGGGACACGCTGGCCATTGCCGAATATGTGGCCGAACAGTACCCCGACAAACACCTGTGGCCGGCCGACAAGGCGGCGCGCGCCCGGGCTCGCAGCATTTGCGCCGAAATGCACAGTGGCTTTACCGCCCTGCGCGGCAACTGCCCCATGAACATCGAGGCCAGTCTGGCGGACACTGGCGCCCTGATCTGGCGCGACAAGCCCGCTGTACGCGCCGACGTGCAGCGCCTGGTGGACATGTGGAGCGCGCTGTTGCAAGAGCACGGCGGCCCGCTGCTGTTTGGCGCCTTCACAGTGGCCGACGCCTACTTTGCACCCGTGTGCATGCGACTCAAGACCTACGCTCTGCCCGTGCCGCACGCTATTGCTGCGTACGTGGAACGCGTCAGAATGCTGCCGGGTGTGCAAGCCTGGACCCAGCAAGCGCTGGCCGAAAAGGACTTCCTCGACTTTGAAGAGCCGTATCGCCTCAAACCCTGACCCTTTTCAACCCTGAAACCGATGGAAACCTACCTGGTCGGCGGTGCGGTGCGCGATGCCCTGATGGGTTTGCCGGTGCAGGACCGCGACTGGGTGGTGGTGGGCGCCACGCCGCAGCAACTGATGGACCAGGGCTACCTGCCAGTGGGGCGGGACTTTCCGGTGTTTTTGCACCCGGTGTCCAAAGAGGAATATGCGCTGGCCCGCACCGAGCGCAACACGGCGCCGGGCTATCGGGGCTTCTCC
The DNA here is from genome assembly GCA_903853895.1 of uncultured beta proteobacterium. Taxonomy (GTDB): domain Bacteria; phylum Pseudomonadota; class Gammaproteobacteria; order Burkholderiales; family Burkholderiaceae_C; genus Allorhodoferax. The sequence continues at coordinate 27,642 of CAINUX010000034.1, forward strand.
GTCCACGCGGCACCCGATGTCACCCTGGAAGAGGATCTTGCCAGGCGCGACCTTACTATCAATTCAATAGCTATACATGTAGATTCCACGAGGGCTATTGGCCAATTTTCTTCTGAAGATCGCACAACAAACCCATTTTGGGTAGAAAATGCTGATCTGGTGGACCCCTATGGCGGCCGGCAGGACATTGGCGACAAGGTGCTGCGCCATGTCACCCCGGCCTTTCGCGAAGACCCGGTGCGCATCCTGCGCCTGGCCCGCTTTGCCGCGCGCTTCACCGACTTCCACGTCGCCCCCGAAACACTGGCCCTGATGTGCCAGATGGTGGAGGACGGCGACGTCGACCACCTGGTGGCTGAACGCGTCTGGCAGGAAATTTCCCGCGGGCTGATGGAGGCACAGCCATCCCGCATGTTTGCCGTGCTGCGCGACTGCGGTGCCCTGGCGCACCTTCTGCCTGAGCTGGACCGCCTGTGGGGTGTGCAGCAAAGCGTGGAGCACCACCCCGAGGTCGACACCGGTGTGCACGTGATGCTGGTGCTGGACCTGGCGGCCCGGCTACAAGCGCCGCTGACTGTGCGATTTGCCTGCCTGACCCATGACCTGGGAAAGGGCACCACGCCCGCCGATGAGCTGCCCCGCCACATTGCGCACGAGGAACGCAGCGTGCGACTGCTCAAAGGCGTGTGCGAGCGCCTGCGCATTCCGGTGGAATGCAAGGAACTGGCCGAGGTGGTGGCGCGCGAACACGGCAACATCCACCGCAGCGAGTCACTGAACGCGGCGGCCGTGGTGCGCCTGCTGGAGCGCTGCGATGCCTTTCGCAAACCGGCGCGCTTTGCCGACATTCTGCTGGCCTGCGAGTGCGATGCACGGGGTCGCCTGGGAATGCATGACACGCCCTACCCGCAAGCCGCCCGGCTGGCGGCTGCGCTGACCCACGCGCAGTCGGTTGCTACTGATTTGGTAGCTGCAAGCGCCCAGTTGGCGGGGGCTAGTGGTCCAAAAATCGGTGAATGGATTCACAAAGCGCGGGTCCAGGCGGTGGCGTCTGGCCCGTGGCGTTAGCGCCCGCACAGCTTGCTTACTTGCGCGCCAGGTAAACGCCCCACACGGTCAGCGCCATCCCAATCAGTGCCAAACCGGTGAACGCCTCGTCAAACAGCAACCACGCAACGAGTGCCGTGCACGGAGGGACAAGGTAGAACAGACTGGCAATGTTGACAGCATCGCTGTGGCGAATCAACCAATTCAGCAAACTGATCGCACCGATCGACAGCACCAGTACCAGCCAGCCCAGCGCAAAGACAAATTCGCCGGTCCACTCGACCCGAAAAGTCTCGGTGAACAGGGCGAGCAGAAAAGTCGCTACCGTAGTTGGCAGGAACTGTGCAATGGCACCGGTTCGCCAGTCAAAGGGTGGGCAGAACCGCTTTTGGTACAGCGTGCCCGCTGTGATGCCCATCAGGGCGGCGATGGCGGGCCATAGCGCCTCTACGCCAAACCCCGCTCCAATCTTGCCAAAGACCACCAGCCCGACGCCGACCAGGCCCAGAAGCAAACCCAGCCACTGGCGTCGTAGAACCGTCTCATGCAGCAACCACCCTGCACCCACTGCAGTGAGCAGGGGCTGCACACCCACCACCAGACTGGTAACTCCGGCAGGCAAGCCCTTGGAAATGGCAATGAACACTCCGCCCAGGTACACCCCGTGCAACAGCAATCCAGCGACACCGATGTGGAACCAAGCTTTGGGAGTAGCTGGCCATGGTGCGCGCATGATCCATGCGACCAGGGTCATGCAAGCCATCGCGGCGATGTAGCGGATGAGCAGAAAGGTCATCGGCTCCGCGTGTGGCAAGCCCAGCCTGGCACCAATGAAGCCGGTGGACCACAGCAGGACGAAGACAAGGGGAAAGGCGCGAGAGAAGCGTGCGGTCATTGATGTCTGAAACTAGAAGTATGGAGGGGCCACCGCAGGATTCTGCATTGCTACGGTGCTGATTCAGGCCTACGGAAATAAAATACCCTACCCTTTCCTGAACAGGTATCCCGTGAGCCAAACAATCCCCATTCGATACATCAGCCCGGTCTTTCGGCCACCCAGTGAAGCGCAGTCACTGATCCTGCCCGTCACCAACGGCTGCTCATGGAACAAGTGCACGTACTGCGAGATGTACACCGAGCCGCAAAAGAAGTTCCAGGTTCGTGAAGAACAGGAAACACTGGACTCCATTCGTCTCTGCGGGGAACAGTTTCCCCATCAGGTCCAAAGAGTCTTTCTGGGTGATGGCGATGCCATGGTGCTTTCGACCCGTCGACTCATGACACTGCTGGCAGCCATCAAGGAGCATTTGCCCGCTGTTCGCCGGATATCAACCTATTGTCTGCCGCGCAACGTGCGCAACAAATCTGTCGAAGAACTGAAGGCGTTGCGAGAAGCGGGTCTTTCGCTGGCCTACGTTGGCGCAGAGTCCGGCGATGACGAAGTCCTGCAGAAGGTCAACAAGGGTGAAACCTTTGAATCCACCCGGGACGCCCTGGACAAGTTGGGTGCTGCCGGCATCACGCGATCGGTCATGCTCCTCAACGGTTTGGGCGGGCGGGGTCTGTCGCAGCAGCACGCAGAGAACTCTGCGCGCCTTGCCAATCTGACCCAACCCGAGTTCCTGGCAACCCTGGTCGTCAGTTTCCCGCAGGGTGAAGAGCGGTTCCGGCAAGGCTTTCCGACTTGGGAGCCACTCGATCAGCACGAAATGTTTCTGGAAATCGAGCTGCTGCTGAAAAACCTGGACCTCAAACGAACGGTCTTTCGCAGCGACCACGCGTCCAACTGGCTGGCACTCAAGGGCACACTGGGTGCAGAGAAGAGCCGATTGCTGGCAGAAGTACGAACAGCCATCGAACACCCCCAATCCGCAAAGCTGCGTAGCGACTGGGAACGGGCACTGTGACGCTCTACCGCAATTACTCCGCCACAATTTTCCCCAGCAAGAACCGTTGAAGCGAAACCAGCGGTTGCAACGCAGACACCAACGGTGTGGCGGAAAAGTCCAAAGGGTATTCGGCAGTTCAGCGCCTACGCCGACAGATGTGTCCGGGTCCAGCGCACGATATCGGCCGCACCCATGGCACCCGCCTGTCGCGCCACTTCGCGCCCGCCCACAAACAGGGCCAGCGTGGGAATGCTGCGGATATTGAAGCGCGCACCCAGCGACTGCACCGCTTCGGTATCGACCTTGGCCACGCGAACGTGCGGCTCGAGTTGGGCCGTGGCCTGCTCCAGCCCCGGCGCCATCTGGCGGCACGGGCCGCACCAGGGCGCCCAGAAGTCCACCAGCACCGGGATCTGGTTGCGCGCGATGTGCTTGTCAAACGCGGCTTCGTCCAGCGCCGTGGTGTGGGCCGTGAACAGCGGTTTGTGGCAGCTGCCACAGTCGGGAGAATTGACCTGGTCAACGGTCTTGACGCGGTTGGTGGTGTGGCAGTGCGGGCAAACGATGTGCAGTGATTCAGTCATATTCAGTCTTTAAGTGGCCTCTGTGTCAGAACACCTTGGGGCGAAGGCGCGCGGATTCAAGGGTGTGGCACACTCCTGCCCGTGCACCGTACCCGCCCTACCGTCGATTTGCAGCGTTCCCCCGGTACACGGGTGGCATGGGCCAGCCTGCTGGTTCTGGCGCTGCTGTGGACGCAAAGCATGGGCTTGTGGCACCGCCTGGTGCACAGCAACACGGCCCACCCTGCCCAGCAGTGGATCGTGCAGGCCAGTGCAGGAGACGCGGGCCAGGTGCCAAGCGTTTCAGGAAAGCCTTTCTCCAACCACCTTGCCGACACCGACTGCCAGCTCTTTGACCAACTGAGCCACGCCGACGGGGTGGCCGCCAAGGCCGCAGTGGCTCTGGCGCAGGCAATACTGCCACAGGTGCTACGGACCAGTCACGCTCTGGCTGTTGCCCGCTGGCACGCGCTTTTCCAGGCGCGTGGTCCCCCACACCCCCGCTGAATCCCCTGCCCTCAAATCTTCCCGCCGCCTGTATGGCCCGCGGGAGTGTTTTGCTTTTTCCTGATTCAACGGATTTCTCATGACAACTACTTTTCACACAGCCACCGCGCGTGCGCGCCTCTTTCCATACCACCCGCTGGCCCTGGCCATCGCCGCCCTCGCAACACTGGGCGGCACATGCGCAAACGCGCAATCAGCACCCCGCACGGACGCCGCTCTGCCACCCGTCACAGTCACCGGCAATCCGCTGGGAACTACTGATTTGATAGCGCCAACAGACAGTTACTCGGGGGCTGCCCTGCTATTGCGCTCCAAGAGCACACTGGGCGAAACGCTGGACGGAACGCCCGGTGTCAGCAGCAGCTACTTTGGTCCCAATGCCAGTCGCCCCATCATCCGCGGGCTGGACGGCGACCGTGTGCGCATCCTGCAAAACAGCGGCGCCAGCCTGGATGCCTCGGGCTTGAGCAACGACCACGCCGTGCCCTCGGACCCGATTTCCATGGAGCGCATCGAAGTGCTGCGCGGCCCCGGTGCCCTGATGTACGGCGGTAGCGCTGTAGGCGGTGTAGTCAACGTGATTGACAACCGCATTCCCCAGGAGCGCCTGTTTGACGCCGCCGGTGGTGTGAGCGGAAAACTCCATCTGGGCGCGGCCACTGGCAACGCCGAGCGCTCGGGAGCTGCCTTGCTCGAAGCCGGGACCGACCGCTTTGCCCTGCACGCCGATGTGTTCAACCGCCAATCCGGCGATGTGGCCGCGCCCATTGCGCTGCCTTGCAGCAAGCCAGGCTCGGCAGAGGTGGCCAACGCCATGTGCAACTCCAGCGCGCGCAGTAGTGGCGGCGCGGTGGGCGGTGCGCTGTTTTCTGACAAGAACCGACTGGGTCTGTCCGCCAGCACCTACCGCTCGAACTATGGCACTGTGGCCGAAGATGCAGTGACCATTGACATGAAGTCAGACCGCGTGGCGCTGGAGTGGGACATGGATGACCTGGGTGGCTGGGTCCAAAGCCTCAAAGTGCGCGCCAGCCAGAGCAACTACCAGCACACCGAATACGAAGATGGCGAGGCCGGCACCGTCTTCAAGAACAAGGGCCATGATTTGCGGCTGGTAGCCCGCCACGCCAGACTTGGCCCCTGGGCTGGTGTGCTGGGCGTGCAAAGTGAAACCGCACAATTTTCCGCCGACGGCACAGAAGCCTTTGCGCCCTATAGCCGCACCGTGCAGAACGCGCTGTTTGCCTTTGAAGAAATGCCTCTGTCATGGGGACGTGTGAGCCTGGGTGCGCGCGTCGAGTCTGTGCAGATCGACTCCAGTGGCAACCCGCTGGTGTCACGGTTTGTACCGGCGAGCCGCAGCTTCAATCCGCAAAGCTACGCCGCAGGCATGCTCTGGAATGCTGCGCCTAGCTGGCAGGTCACCAGCAACCTGGCCTACAGCGAGCGAGCGCCCAAAGACTACGAGCTGTTTGCCGATGGTCCCCACATCGCCACCCACGCGTATGAAGTGGGCAACCTGGGTGCCAAGCTGGAGAAATCCACCAATCTGGATCTTGGCGTGAAGTGGAAGCAGGGTGCCAATACCTTTGGCCTCAGTGCGTTTGTGAATCAGTTCAACAACTACCTGTCGCAGCAAGCCACCGGCGTGCTGCGCGACGCTGAAGGCAATGGCGCGGGCGGCGTTGGTGTAACCGATGACGGCACGGGCAACTCCGTCGAGTCCAGCGGGGCTGCGGGGGTCTTGCCAGAGTACATCTACGCCCAGGTGCCGGCGCGCTTCACCGGGCTGGAGGCCAGCGGCAAATTGCGCCTGCTGGACGCTGGCCCTACTCTGGACCTGGAGTTGCGTGGCGACTGGGTGCGCGCGATCAACTCCAACACAGGAGAGGCGCTGCCGCGGATCGCACCGGCGCGCGTGGGCGCTTCTTTGGTGTGGGCGCAGGGCCTGTGGAGCGCACGACTGGATGCAAACCACAGCCGCGCCCAGACCGAGGGGCCGGCCGGACAATTGGCCAGCCAGGCCTACACGCTGGTGAATGCCGCGCTAAGCTACCGCAAACCCATGGGCGCCAGCACGGCGTTGTGGTTTGCGCGCCTGGACAACGCGGGCGATGTGTTGGCCTACTCCCCCACGTCCATCCTCAGCCAGAGCGCGCCGGGCAAGGCACCACTGCCAGGTCGTAGCCTGAAGCTGGGGCTACAGTTGGTTTTCTGAATCTAGCGAGGCCGCGCTTGATCGCGATCAAAGAAAAGCGCGCCTTTCTTGTCCACTATTAATGGGTGATCCACTGCGGAGAGACCATTGTGAAATCAACCCGTTTCCTGCTGTGCACCGGCGTTGCGCTGTGCCTGCTCACTTACTCGGGGATGCTGGTAGCGCAGCCCTTGGTGCGTGATGGCGCACTCACAGACGAGGCGGGCATGAGCCTCTACATCTGGGACAACGACGTGGCGAATTCTGGCAAAAGCCTGTGCCCCGGAGGGTGCAGCCTCAATTGGCCACCCTATGCCGCCAAAGAAGACGTCAAGCCGACAGGTGAATACGCTGTCATCGTTCGCGAAGACGGCAGGAAGCAGTGGACCTACAAGGGAAAGCCGCTGTACCGGTGGTTTGGAGACAAAAAACCGGGCGACCGCGAGGGTGACGGCTTCCGTCAATTGTGGCATCTGGCTACACCCTGACGCCACCGGCCGCTGGCTGCTACAAACGATGCGTGCGGTCGCCGCAGACAAAGCCCATGGCCTCCCAATAGGCGCCCTTGGTCAGCCCGATGACCTCGAAAAAATCACCCATCTCGTGCTCCAGGATGAGCTTTTGCGCCGCCACGCGGTCCGCAATGGAGGCGGCTTGCATGGCGTCCACCAGGCCGCAATTCATCAGAAAATGGGCCTGGCTGGTGTAACCTAAAACCTCCAGCCCCGCATCCTGCGCGGCCACCGCAATGCCAGTGAAATTCACGTGGACCGTGATGTCCTTGCTGCCCACCAGTACCAGCGGGTCACCATCGGCCTGGTGGGCGTGGTGGCACATCACCGTGCCCATGTGGCGTTGCGCGTGGTAGTACTCGCTCTCCGGGAAACCATAGTCCAGCAGAAACACGGCCCCAGCCTGCAAACGATCCGCCAGGGTGCGCACAAAGGCTTCGCCCTGCGGGTGGATTTCGGTCACCTAGTCGTGCGCGCCCGGCGCCGGGCAAGGCACCGCTGCCGGGGCGCAGTGTCAAGCTGTGGGGGTACAACTGGTGTTTTGATAGCGGGCGCACGTTGGTACACGCGCAGGGACGGGCGAGATGCCATACTGGCAGCTGACATGCTCACCTCTCTATGCAGTATTCCCCACAACCCATTGCCCGCGACATTGTCTTAATTGGTGGAGGCCACAGCCACGTGGGCGTGCTCAAACGCTTTGGTATGACGCCAGAGCCTGGGGTGCGCCTCACGCTCATTTGCTCGGACATGCACACACCCTATTCGGGCATGCTGCCGGGCTATGTGTCCGGCCACTACAGCTATGACGATGCCCATATTGACCTGAGCCGCCTGGCCGTTTTTGCCGGGGCCCGCTTGTTTCGCGATGATGTGATCGGCATCGACCGGGCCAACGCCCGGGTGATCTGCCGCAATCGCCCGCCCGTGCCTTATGACCGCCTGTCGATCAACATCGGATCGACGCCCCAACTGGACGGGGTCCCCGGCGCGGCTGAGTTTGCGACGCCGGTCAAGCCCATTACCCGCTTCAACACACGCTGGCTGGAACTGCTGGCCAAGGTACAGCAGTGGGAGCAGAGTGTGCTGCGCATTGCCGTCGTTGGCGCCGGCGCGGGCGGCGTCGAACTCGTGCTGTCCATGCAATACCGCCTGACCCAAGAACTGGCCGCCCGGGGCCGCAGTGCCGCCTTGCTGGAGTTTCACTTGCTGAGCGCGGGCGATGCCATTTTGCCCACGCACAACAATCGTGTGCGCACCAAATTTGCAGCAGTACTGGCCGAGCGTGGCGTGCTGGTGCACGTGAATGCCGAGGTGACCCGCGTGACGGCGGGCCAGCTGCATTGCAGGAGCGGCGCGGTGCACGCAGTGGACGAAGTCATGTGGGTCACACAGGCGGGGGGCGCATCGTGGCTGCAAGGCACCGGTTTGGCACGCAACGCCGGCGGGTTTGTCATGGTCAACGACCACTTGCAAACACTGACCGATCCGCACATTTTCGCCGCTGGTGACATTGCGGCCATGCAGAATTTTCCACTGGAAAAAGCGGGCGTATTTGCCGTTCGCATGGGCCTGCCGCTGGCCGACAACCTGCGCTTGAGTGTGCGGGGCCAGTCGTTGCGGGCTTACCGGCCACAGTCCAAGTGGTTGGCCCTGATCAGCACGGGGGACCGCTATGCCGTTGCCTCGCGCGGTAGCTTGGGGTTCTGGGGGGCCTGGGTATGGCGCTGGAAGGATCAGATCGACCGGCGATTCATGGACAAATTCGCTACGTTTCCGGCCATGCCCGCAGCAGGGCCCGGCCCTGGCCAGCAGGCTGCCTCCCAGTTGGCACTTTCCAGCGATGAGTCATTGCAAGCCATCTCTGCCATTGCCATGCGCTGTGGCGGCTGCGGGGCGAAGGTGGGTGCGACGGTGCTTTCACGCGCTCTGGGCCAGTTGAACGTTTTGCAGCGTGATGATGTGCTCATTGGCCTGCACGACCCTGATGACGCCGCCGTAGTGCGCGTACCGCCCGGCAAGGCACTGGTGCATTCGGTCGACTTCTTCCGCGCGTTTGTCGACGATCCCTATCTGTTTGGCAAGGTGGCGGCCAACCACGCACTTGGAGACATTTTTGCCATGGGGGGCGACCCCCAAACCGCCACGGCCATCGCCACCGTGCCGCCGGGCCTGGAGGCCAAGGTGGAAGACCTGCTCTTTCAAATGATGACCGGGGCGGTGGAGGTGCTCAATGACGCCGGCTGTGCTTTGGTGGGCGGCCACACGGGCGAGGGGCGCGAGCTTGCCCTGGGCTTTGCCATCAACGGCCTGATCGATGAAAAACTGGCAGGTGTCACCCGCAAGGGCGGCATGCAGCCGGGCGATGTGTTGCTGCTGACCAAGCCCATAGGAACAGGCACCCTTTTTGCAGCGCACGCCCGTCTAGGTGCCAAGGGGCGCTGGATTGACGCCGCGTTGCAGTCCATGGTGGTGTCCAACCGCCTGGGTGCCCAGTGCCTGCGCGAGTTTGGGGCGACCGCCTGTACCGATTTGACGGGCTTCGGCTTGCTGGGCCACTTGGTGGAGATGACCAAACCGTCGGGGGTGGATGCACAAATTGCGCTATCGGCACTGCCAATACTCGATGGTGCGGTAGAGACGGTGGCCGCAGGCATAGTGAGCTCGCTGCAACCCGCCAATGTGCGCCTACGTCGCGCCCTGCGCAACCCGGAGGCCTTTGTGGGCCACCCGCACTACCCATTGCTCTTTGATCCACAAACTGCGGGGGGTTTGCTGGCCAGTGTGCCCGCGCACAAAGCCCAAGCCTGCGTGCTAGCCCTTCAAGCGCTGGGCTATTGCCACACGGCCATTATCGGCCGCATCGTGGCACAGGGCGATGCGATTGAGTCGATTGTCCTGATGGATGACGGGGTGTAAGAAATGCCACCCTGCACCGACCAAGTGGCATGCCTATGATCTTTCCTGATTAAACATTCAGTTTTTCCCCATGCACGCCACCCTTCCTTTGCTCGTTTCAACCGATTTCCCGCCGCTACGGCGCGCACAGGTCACCACTTTGCAGGTGAATCTGGGTTACCAGTGCAACCAAAGCTGCCTGCATTGCCATGTGGCAGCGGGGCCCCATCGCACGGAAATGATGGGTCTGGAGACCATAGAACAGGTGCTACAGGCCCTGGTGGTGCGCAACATCGACACCTTGGACCTGACCGGCGGCGCGCCAGAACTGAACGAGCACTTTCGCTACCTGGTCACCCGTGCGCGCCATTTGGGCGTGCGCGTCATCGACCGCTGCAACCTCACCATCCTGTCCGAGCCCGGTCAGGAGACGCTGGCCGTCTTTTTAGCGACGGCGGGGGTGGAGGTGGTGGCCTCGTTGCCTTGTTACTCGGTTACCAATGTCGACCGGCAGCGCGGCGATGGCGTCTTTGACCGCAGCATTGCCGGGCTGCAGGCACTGAACGCGTTGGGTTACGGGCAAGAAGGCTCCGGTCTGGTGCTCAACCTGGTCTACAACCCCCAAGGCGCCGTGTTACCGCCGCCGCAGGGACAGCTGGAGGCCGACTACAAGCGCGAACTGATGCAGCATTTCAACATTCGCTTCAATCGGCTCTATGCGCTGACCAACATGCCCATTCAGCGCTTTGGCAGCACCCTGGTGTCCAAAGGCACCTTTGGCGACTACATCCAACTGCTGAAAACCGCCTACCAACCGCACAACCTGCCAACCGTCATGTGCCGCAGCATGCTCAGTGTGGACTGGCAAGGCTCTTTGTATGACTGCGACTTCAACCAGATGCTTGGCTTGGCAACCCCTTTGGGACAAAAGACCCGGTCTCACCTCAAAGACCTGCTTGTGCACGACCCGGCTGGAGGTGCTATTCGGGTAGCCAACCATTGCTATGGCTGCACGGCCGGGCAAGGCAGCAGCTGTGGCGGTGCCATCTCATCCGCCACGTAGACACAGCGCAGCGCACTCAACCCATGCAACTCGGCATGTTGCGGCTCGCCATGGTGGTTCCGGTTTTGCAGGAGTCGGCAGGTATTGTTGCGTTTTTGCTCGCACTCCAGCCCCTGCGTGCACAAGGCCACCAGGTTATTGTGGTGGACGGGGGCAGCACCGACAACACGGCCGAACTGGCTGCACCGCTGTGCGACAGGCTGCTACGGGCACAGAGCGGGCGAGCCTCCCAAATGAACGCCGGTGCAGCGCGATGTGACGCCGATGTGCTGGTTTTTCTGCACGCCGATACGCAGTTGCCCGCTACTGCAGTGGTAGATGTTCAGCGGGCAATCCAGGCCGGCGCACTATGGGGGCGCTTCGACGTCCGCATCATCGGGCATTCGCTGTGGCTGCCGGTGGTGGCGCACTTCATGAACGCGCGCTCCCGTCTGTCTGGCATTGCCACGGGAGACCAGGCCATGTTTGTGCGCCGTGATACGTTTGAAAGTCTGGGTGGCTTTGCCGTTTTGCCGCTGATGGAAGACATCGAACTCTCCGCACGTTTGCGGCGTCTTGCGCGCCCTGCCTGCTTGACCAGCCGGGTACAAACATCGGGGCGGCGCTGGGATGTGCGTGGCCCGTGGCGCACCATTTTTTTGATGTGGCGCCTGCGCTGGCGGTACTGGCGCGGTGAGTCCGCCGCAAGCCTCGCCCGGGCGTACCGATGAACACCGCAGCCTGTATCGTGGTGTTTGCCAAGGCGCCAGTGGCCGGTCTCGTCAAGACCCGCCTTATTCCGGCGTTGGGTGCGCAAGGTGCCGCGAAGCTGGCACAGCGGCTGCTTGAACACGCGGTGGACCAGGCAGTACAAGTGCAGGGCGCTGCAGTGGAGTTGTGTATGACTCCCGACCTGCATGACCCCATGCTGTTGGCCTTATCCCAGCAGTACGGCGTGACCCTCTCGCCGCAAGGCGACGGCGACTTGGGGAACCGCATGCACCGGGCATTCCAGCGGGTGCTGCAAACACACGGCGCTGCGATCCTCATCGGCACGGATGCGCCGGCGATGAATACCGCCATGCTGAAAGAAGCATTGGCCGCATTGGCAACACACGATGCTGTTTTCATACCGGCTCTGGATGGTGGTTATGCGCTGGCAGGGCTGCGCCAACCGTGCGCTGCGTTGTTTGAGGGCATGGTCTGGAGCACGGCCACCGTGATGCAGGAAACACGTCGCCGTGCTACCCTGGCGCACATCCACTGGCATGAACTTCCGCCAGTGAACGACATTGACGAGCCCACGGACCTGGTACACGTCCCCCCCGCTTGGCTACCCGCTCCTGTTGACTCCTGAAAGCACTGCAGACTATGAGCGATGCCCGTAGGTCCTACTTTGACCGAATCACCCCGGGGGGCCGCCTGCGCGCTCACCACAACCATTGCATTGGAGACGTAAGCTATGTTGGCAATCATCGGTGGCACCGGACTGTATGAACTCAACGGCCTGGAGATTACAGCGCGCCACAGTGGGGAAACCCCCTTTGGCCAGGCCTCTGGCGAAGTGATCCAGGGCCAGTTGCACGGCACCCCCGTTCTGTTTTTGGCCCGCCATGGCAGTGGCCACCGGTTGCTGCCGCACGAAGTGAACTATCGCGCCAATGTCTTTGCGCTCAAACGCGCGGGTGCCACCCAATTGCTCGGGTTTTCTGCCGTGGGCAGTTTGCATATTGACGTGGCACCAGGTGATCTGGCAATGCCCGAGCAATACATCGACTGGACCCGTGGTTTGCGCGAGCGCAGCTTCTTTGGCCAAGGCGTGGCGGCCCATGTTTCAACCGCCAAGCCGGTCAGCCCGGGCTTGGTAGACGCAGTGTCACAAGCCGCGCACGCCTTGGGAATCAAGCTACACCGTGGACTGACCTATGGTTGTGTCGATGGCCCGCGTTTGGGCACCCAGGCCGAAAGCAACCTCTTGCGCCAAATGGGCTGCCAGCTGGTCGGTATGACCAACGCGCCCGAGGTCTTTCTGGCGCGAGAAGCCCAAATGGCCTATGCCACGATCGGCATCGTGACCGACTACGACTGCTGGCTGGACGACCCTGCGCAGCACGTCAGTGTTGCCGGCATCTTTGCGCTGTATGGCAAGAGTCTGGTGGCCGCCCAACGCGTGTTGGTTGGCGTGCTGCAGACCGGTGTGCCGCAACCGGATTCCCATGCGCGCACCGCCCTGTCGACGGCCATGCTCACGCCCCTCTCAGCACTCACCCCCGCGCAGCTGGACTGGATGCAGGTTTTGCAGCGATGAACCGAAGCCTGATAAAGGCGTACCTCACTGCACTGGCCTTGGCGGCGTGTGGCACTGCGGCCGCCACCGACAGTGCTGATTTGAGTTTTCAATCGGTCGGCTCGGGCTGGCGTATTGCGACCTTCCCGCAACAACGCATGCCGCTCACAAGCTACACCGATACCGTGGAGACCGGTCGTACTGCGCTGCGCCTCGAAGCCAAACAGTCTTACAGCCCCCTGGTCAAAGCGTTCCATCCCCCGATAGCGTTGACACGCGTGGCGTGGTCGTGGGGGGTGGCGCAGCAAAGCGCCGCCATTGATTTGCGCGCCAAGGCCGGGGATGACACTGCAGCCAAAGTGTGTGTGAGCCTGGCATGGCCGGATCAGTGGGTGCCGTTTGTAGAGCGCCAGCTGCTGCGCATTGCCCGCAGCCGCACAGACCAAGACCTTCCGGCTGCCACGCTCTGCTGGGCATGGGCCGGCAACGAGGCAACAGAAATGGTGATTGAGAACCCGTACACGCGCCGGGTTCGTAGCATCGTGCTGCGGGGTAGCACCCATGTAGGGGCTACCTGGCTCGACGAAAAACGAGATGTCCAAAAGGACCTGCGCTTGGCATTCGGTGATGAGTGGCCCGCCAATGCGCCAGCGCCACTGGTCACGGCCATTTTTGTAGCTGCTGATGCAGACAACACCCGCAGTCATTCGATCGCCTGGATTGCTGACTTGAAGTACGAGTAAGCCTAGAAGCTAAGCGCCCCGCCGCCACGCGTGGTATTTGCGCACCCATTGCAACAGGCGCTCGGGCTGGTGGGCCCGCTTCCACTCCCCGGCTGCATACTTATTGGCTTCCGCCATGGTGGGGTAGGTGTGAATGGTGCCCAGAATTTTGTTGAGCCCCAGGCCGTATTTCATGGCAAGTACGTATTCCGCAAGCAGCTCTGCGGCGTGCGCGCCGACTATCGTGACACCCAGAATTTTGTCCTTGCCAGGCACGGTGAGCACCTTGACAAAACCATGGGCCTCGCTGTCACAAATGGCACGGTCCAGGTCGTCGATGCCGTAACGGGTGACTTCGTAGGCGACACCTTGTTCCTTGGCGTCCAGCTCGTTGAGCCCGACCCGCGCCACCTCGGGGTCGATGAAGGTGGCCCAGGGAATGACGGAGTAGTCGACCTTGAAGCGTTTGAAATCGCCAAACAGCGCATTGACGGCGGCGTACCAGGCCTGGTGTGCGGCCGTGTGGGTGAACTGATAAGGGCCGGCCACGTCACCGGCAGCAAAGATGTTGGGGTAGATGGTTTGCAGGTACTCATTGGTCTGCACGGTCTTGTGGGTGGGAATACCCAGGGCCTCCAGGCCATAACCGGTCAGGCGTGCACTGCGACCCACGGCGCACAGCAGCTGGTCGAACCCGATGCGCTTGACCTCTGCGCCGTTTTCTACCACCAGCACTTTCTCACCGTCCACCACTTCGCAGCGAATCGCCTGGTGGCCCACCAGGACCTGCACGCCATCGGCTTGCAATGCGCGTGTTGCCAGCACCGAGACCTCTTCGTCTTCGCGGGCCATGATGCGGGTTGCCATCTCCACTTGCGTCACCTGGGAGCCCAAGCGGGCAAAGCTCTGCGCCAGCTCGCAACCAATCGGCCCGCCCCCCAGCACCACGAGCCGTTTGGGCACCGTATCGAGCTTGGAAAACGCGTCCCATAAGGTGTCGCTGGTGACATACCCCACAGCGTCCAGGCCCGGCAGGGGTGGCACAAACGGTCGGGCACCGGCCGCAATCACAATACTGCGCGTCGTCAGCCGCTGCGTGCCTCCGTCGCCAAGCGCAATCTCCACGGTCCAGGGGTTGACGATGGTGGCGTAGCCCTTCAACACCTCCACACCGAGCTGGGTATAGCGCTCCACACTGTCATGCGGCTCGATAGCTGCGATCACCGCGTGAATACGCTGCATCACACTCTTAAATGAAAACTGCCTCTGGCCCCCGTCTTCTTTGCCAAGCAAGCTATCAAAACCATAGCGTTCAGCATGCCGGAACTGGTGTGCAACTTTGGCGCTTTTGATCAGTGCTTTGCTGGGGACGCAGCCGTAGTTGAGGCAGTCACCGCCCATTTTATGGGCCTCCACCAGCGTGACCTTGGCCTTTACCGCGGCAGCAATGTACGCCGACACCAGCCCGCCCGCCCCGCCACCGATCACGACCAGATTGCGGTCAAACGTCTTGGGCTTCTGGTTCTTCCACCGCCCATACACTTGGCGCTTCTTGATGCCATCTACCGCCAATCGCGCAATCCAGGGAAACACGGCCAGCATCACAAACGATGCCAGCAAGGCTGGGCTGAGCAAACCACTCAAAGTGGTCACCTTGGAGATTTGGGTCCCTGCGTTCACGTAGACTGCTGTGCCAGCCAGCATGCCCACCTGGCTGACCAGGTAGAAGACACTGGTGCGCATCTGGGTCAAGCCCATCATCAGATTGATCACAAAAAATGGAACCAGAGGCACCAGGCGCAGGGTAAAGAGGTAAAACGCGCCGTCCTTGGCTACGCCTGCGTTGATATCCTTCAGGCGTTTCGCGAAGCGCGCCTCCATGGAATCGCGCAGAACAAAGCGCGCCATCAGGAAGGCCAGCGTGGCCCCCAGAGTTGAAGCGAAGGACACCACCAACAGTCCCCCGCCCAGTCCAAAGATCGCCCCTCCTGCCAGTGTCAACACGGCAGCGCCGGGCACCGATAGTGCTGTCACCAGCACATAGACGGCGAAGAAGCTGAGCAGCACAACCGCCGGGCGGTCGGCGTACAACTGGGTAAAGCCCTGCTGGCTCTGCTTCAGGTAATCCAGACTCAGGTAGCGCCCCAAGTCCAGCGCCACAAAGGCGGCAAGCGCCACCAGCACCAATGCCGCAATCACCCACTGTTTTGTTTTCATCGTGTCGATCGCAAGCCTGTGCTACCGGCCGGCCTTGTCGCCCCACAGTTGCTGCAAACGCGCGTCGCGACCACAACTGGTGCGGTAGTACTTGTAGCGCAGCGGGTTCTTCTTGTAATAGTCTTGGTGGTACTCCTCCGCAGGGTAGAAGATTGCTGCCGGCAGAATTTCGGTCACGATAGGCTCTTTGAACGGCTTGACCTTTTCCAGTGCTGCGCGCGAAGCCTGGGCAATTTTTAGCTGATCGGGTCCGTTGGCAAAGATTGCCGACCGGTAAGGGCTTCCACGGTCACAGAACTGCTGGTCTTTGACGGTCGGGTCAATGGTTCGCCAGAAGTACTCCACCAGTCGCTCATAGCTGACTTTGGAGGGGTCAAACAACACCTCGACCACCTCGGCGTGGCCAGTGGAGAGCGCCGAGACTTGCTCATAGGTCGGGTTCGCTGTTCTGCCACCCGTGTACCCCGAGGTTGTGGAGATGACACCCGGGATTTTGTCGAAGTCCGACTCCACACACCAGAAGCAGCCCCCAGCGAACACCGCCTTGGCGGCCACCGGAGCAGGCGGGGCAGCTTGCGCAAAGACTGAAGTCAACGCGAGGCTGCTTAGCACCAGCGCACCAACCCGAAGAGCGAGCCGGGCGGGGCTCATGCGGACACCACAAACTTGAGGGCCACGCCGTTGTTGCAGTAGCGAAGCCCGGTTGGCTTCGGACCATCATCAAACACATGGCCGTGGTGCCCGCCACAGCGGGCGCAGTGGTACTCCTTGCGAGGATAGAAGGCCTTAAAGTCTGTTTTGGTGAGCAGCGCCCCCGGGATGAAATTGAAGAAACTTGGCCAGCCGGTGCCGCTGTCGAACTTCATCGACGCGTCGAACAGGGGCAAGTCACACCCTGCACACTGATAGATTCCCTTACGCTTTTCGCTGTTGAAGGGGCTCGTGCCAGCACGTTCGGTGCCTTCCTCCCGCAACACTTGGAATTGCGCGGGGGTCAATCGGCTACGCCACTCACTTTCCGACAGACTCAGTGGCACGATGCCCTGCACAGACGGTGAACTGCCAGTTGCGCTTGAGCCTGCCGCAGCGCGACCCAGGCCCACTAGAGCGATGATGGAAGTGAATAAACGTCGTTTCATATATGTCCTTCAAGTTGGCTTGTACCTCGATTGGTCGGAGTCAACCGCAAAATCTTTCACAGCGCACAAGACCTTTCTCAGTGCGACCCAATTGCCCAAAGGCGCGTTGACCTGCAGCTACAAACGATGCGTGCGGTCGCCGCGGACAAAGCCCATGGCCTCCCAATAGGCGCCCTTGGTCAGCCCGATGACCTTGAAAAACTCACCCATCTCGTGCTCCAGGATGAGCTTTTGCGCCGCCACGCGGTCCGCAATGGAAGCCGCTTGCATGGCGTCCACCAGGCCGCAATTCATCAGAAAATGGGCCTGGCTGGTGTAGCCTAATACCTCCAGCCCCGCATCCTGCGCGGCCACGGCAATGCCCGTGAAATTGACGTGGGCCGTGATGTCCTTGCTGCCCACCAGCACCAGTGGGTCACCATCGGCCTGGTGGGCATGGTGGCACATCACCGTGCCCATGTGGCGTTGCGCATGGTAGTACTCGCTCTCCGGGAAACCATAGTCCAACAGGAACACGGCACCGGCCTGCAAACGGTCAGCCAAAGTGCGCACAAAGGCTTCGCCCTGCAGGTGGATTTCGGTCACGTAGTCGTGCGCGCCCGGCACGTCATCTGGGGGCCGCAGATCAGTGGGCCGGTCTTGCCAGCAGATTGGCGCGGCGGTGTCGCCGCTCCATACCACGCCCCGTTCGTGCCACACGCCATCCACGCGGGCCAGCAGCTTTACCGGCATGGCGTCCAGCACCTCGTTGCCCACCACCACACCCCGCATGGCGTCGGGCAACGCGTCTGCCCACTGCACCGTGTCGGCATGGGCGCGCAGTGTGGCCTGCTGGCGCTCTTTTAGGGGTTGCGACAAATCGACAATGGTGTAACGACGCACTGTGACATCCAACGCATCGAGCGCGTCCAGAATCTGCAGCGCCAGGGCCCCGGTGCCTGCGCCAAACTCCCAGATCTCGTCCGTGCCCGTGGCCTGCAGGGCCTGCGCGATCTGGCGGGCCAGCGCCTGGCCAAACAGGGGTGTCATCTCGGGGGCGGTCACGAAGTCACTGCCCGCTCCTTTGAGCCCACCACCGGTCTCGCGCAAGCCTTGCGGCATGACGCCAAACACCGTGGAGCCGCGGCTGTAGTAGCCCAGGCCCGGTGCATAGAGGGCTTGCGCCATGAAGGTGTCAAAACCGATCCAGCCGCCGTGGGCGGCTATGGTGTGCTGCAGATGCGCCAGCATGGCATCTGACGCGGATTCGGGCTGGCCCGGCAGGGAAGTGGCGTTGGTGGGTATCGTCATGTCAGGTTGAATTGTCTCCCAAGCAGGACACCCGCTGGCCGTATCATGGGCGCGATTCCCTAACAACGATGATCAAGACATGTCCAGTGAACTACCCGTGCAGCGCCAGCTGGACGCCTACAACGCCCGTGACTTGCACCGCTTCATCGCGGAGTACACCGACGATGTGCAAGTCTTTCGTCCGCCCGCCACGCATCCGGTGCTGTCCGGCAAGGCAGCCATGGCAGAACACTATGCCGCGCATCGATTCAATCTACCGGGTCTGCATGCAGAACTGGTGAGCCGTATGGTCTTGGGCTACAAGGTGATCGACCATGAACGCATTGTCGGAGTCGGTGAGGGCACCATGGACGCCGCTGCGGTCTATGAGGTCCGCGACGGCCTGATCTGCACGGTGTGGTTCTTCAACGCTCAATAGCATCGCACGCAGCGCGTGTTGCATATGGCACACAGACACCGGCTGCATGGATTGACAGCGCTGGGCACGTTCCTCACAATCACGACTCGCGAAGCATCTCGCCTAGCGGCAACCATTCTCAACCCACTTTGAAGGAGTGCTTCCATGATTGTTCACACACCCACTCCCTTCTCGCTGGCCGCCTGAGAGCTGAGTTTGCCGACCCACGCATGTTGAAGTAGCGTTGGGTCATTGCCCTGTTGCACAGGGCTTGTGTCTTCTCTGTCTTTGTCGGGCCGCCCGTTGGCCCTATTCATTCCATTTTGGCCCTTGCGCCCCGTGGCGTGCTGTCTGTGCACGCCACGAGCCAAAGGTCTTACAAAGACATTGCTAGACACCATGATCGATTTTTCTTTTGAGACACTGCGCCGCCTGGGACTCACACCCGCCATGGCGCAAACGCTGGCAACCGTTGATGCCGCTACCAACACGCCAACCGATAGCACGCCACCGCAGTGGATGCGCGCGACTGCCGTGCACCGTGAAACAGTCGACGTGCACGATGGCACGCGGCAGCACAGCGCACGGTGCACCACACGGCTGACCCGGGAACTCGTAGACCTAGGCAGCACGCTGGCGGTCGGCGACTGGGTGCTGTGCACCGAGGACGAACACCAGCAATGGTGGGTTGCCCAGCGCGTTGCGCCATTGAGCCAGATCGTACGCCGCGATGCCGACGGCACCCGCCACACCGTGGTCAGCAACGTGGACACCGCGCTGCTGGTCATGGGGCTGGACCTGGACTTCAACCTGCAACGGCTGGAGCGTTATCTGGCCCTGGTGGGCAGCAGCAACGTGCTGCCGGTCGTGGTGCTGACCAAGGCCGACATCTCGCAACACACAGCGCCCGATGCCGTGGAGCAGCGCGTGCAGCAGGTGCGCGCGCGGGTGGGGCACCACGTGGACGTGGTGGCCGTGGACGCACGCAATGAAGCGGCCGCCAACGCATTGCGCCCCTACCTGGGCATGGGTCAAACCCTGGTGCTGCTGGGCTCATCGGGAGCGGGCAAAAGCACGCTGACCAATAGCCTGCTAGGCAGCAGCACGCAGGACACGGGCGCAGTACGTGAGCATGACAGCCGCGGCAAACACACCACCACCGCACGCTCTCTGCACCTGCTGCCCACAGGAGCCTGTGTCATCGACACGCCGGGCGTGCGCACGCTGCGCCCCGACGTGGACGCGCACACCCTGGGGCAGTTGTTTGAAGACATCAGCACCCTGGCTGACCAATGCCGCTTTCGCAACTGCAGCCACCAGGATGAACCCGGCTGCGCGGTGCGTGCGCACGTAGACCCGCTGCGCCTGAAAAACTACCACAAGCTGCTGCGCGAAACACGCCGGGACAGCATGGGTCCGCTCGAGCGGCAGAGCCAGCTGGCGCAATGGAAGTCACGCACCAAGGCGGGCCGGCAGCGCCGGGCCTTAGAGCGGGAGTGAATAGCTATCATCAGGCCAGACCACCCATGAACGCAAATCCTCCACACCCGCACCGCGAATACATGCTCGCCGCTCTGTCACAAGCCAGATTGGCGCTTGATGCGGGAAACATGCCGATTGTCGCGGTCATTGTTCACAACGGCACCATCATCGCGGTTGGGCGCAATGCCATTGACCACCCCGCCAACGATACGCACCACGCGGAGCTCTCGGCCATCCAAAGTGTGGCGTCATTTTTGGCGGAACACAAACGCCAGTGCACGATCTACACAACCCTGGAACCCTGCATGATGTGCCTCGGGGCGATCATCAATGTTGGCATTCAAACTATCGTCACTGGTGCGGCGGCCCCCCTCGTGGGAGCGATCGGTTTGCTCCCGCACAATGACTACTACAAGCGCAAGGAGAGCGCGCTTCAGCTCGTGTCCGGTTTCATGGCAGAAGAGAGCCAGGCACTGCTGAACGACTATGTGCTTAAAACGGGGTTGCGCGCACACCTCGCCACACAGGCGACCTAATTCCGCAGGCAGGCCCGCAACACGGCATCACCGTCAAACTCGCTGAAGTTCCAGTCTGATTCCATAGGACTGGAAAATCTTCCTGTATCCATCGACTTTTCGGAAGGCTTTCATGCGGACATTGAACTCCGGCAGCATGCCCAGGTACGCAGACTTTTTACTCACCAATAGATCAAAACGGGTCGCAGCATAGATATGGGGCAGACATGACAATGTCTTCGGAATTCGATCTGCCCAAGTCATCTTTGTGCGACGCGAGCCAATTCTTCACATTGGACTCGCCATCGATCATGATGTCCGCCCGGCGGGCCAGCAGCATCCGCATCACGGTCTCAAAATTCCCCACGAGATTGAGTTCAATGCCAGCCAAATTATTGGCTGACCAGCCCGAGCCCAGGTAGCTGATGGCTTTGGGGTTGAGCGCTGCCAAGCCATCAATGGCACTGACTTTCCTCAGGTCTGGCAGCAACCTGTTGTCTTTGTGAACAAATAGGTGAAAGTTATTGATCAGCACGGATTCATCAGACGCAACCGTATATGTCAGCCTGTTGGGATTTGCAATCGTGCACAGTGCGTCATAGCCCGACTTCTCCACCATGAACTGTGCTCTGGCCCATGGGTAGGCTTCAAACTCTATGGGTATCCCCATTTGCTTCCCAATGACTTCGCTGAGTATGTCAATGACGATTCCGCGAGCGCGCCCATTCTCAACAAGGTAAAAGGGTGCGTAGTTGTCGGAAACCGCCATACGAAATGGCATTTTTGGCGTCTGCGCCAAGCCAAACGGAGAAGCCGCGAGGCCGCCCAACCACCCGAGAGTGATTCTTCTATGGAGAAGAGGCAATGCCATGTTGACCTCCGACATCGCTGCATGGATTGAAAATTCAACCCTGTCGGCTGCAGTATGGCACCTTGAACCAGCAACATCAATGCCAGCTTTCTTAAACCACTCAATCCACCGTCGCGTCGTCCAATCCCAACGTCTTCACACCGGCATCGCTGTCAAATTCGCTGAAATTCCAACGGCCATCGACAAAATAGATCTGCTCCGGCACGGCGCGCTCAACCGCCACGGTGCCCACCAGCGCCTGGCGCATGGCGTCGATCCAGATCGGCAGCGCCAGGGTTGAGCCAAACTCGCGCGTGCCCAGCGAGCGCGGTTCGTCGTAGCCCATCCAGGCCACCGACACGATGTTGTTGGCGTAGCCGGCAAACCAGCCGTCCACGGCGTCGCTGGTGGTGCCGGTTTTGCCGGCCAGGTCACGGCGCTCCAGCTTCTGGCTGGCCGATGCGCCGGTGCCCGAGCGCGTCACTTCGCGCAGCATGCTGTCGGTGACAAAGGCGTTGCGCGCATCGATGGCGCGCGCGTCTTCGGGCGGCGTGGCGGGCTTGTCGGATTCAAACAGCACTTTGCCCTTGGCGTCGCTGACACGCTGAATCAGCCATGGGCTCACACGGTAGCCGCCGTTGGCGAACACACCATAGGCGCTGGCCAGTTGCACCGGCGTGACCGAGCCGGTGCCCAGCGCCATGGTCAGATTGGAGGGGTGCTTGTCAGCGTCAAACCCAAAGCGGGACAGATAGTCGCGCGCATACTCCACGCCAATCGCCTTCAGGATGCGCACCGAGACCACGTTCTTGGACTGTGCCAGCGCATCCTGCATGCGGATGGGGCCGTCGTACTTGCCATCGTCATTGCGCGGGTCCCACTTCAGGCTCTCGGTGGTGGTGCTTGAGAGTTGCACATCGTTGATCAGCGTGGCCGGGGCAAAGCCGCGCTCCAACGCCGCCGAGTAAACGAAGGGCTTGATGCTTGATCCTGGCTGGCGCCAGGCGCTGGTGGCGTGGTTGAAGTTCTTGCGCCGAAAATCAAAGCCGCCCACCAACGCGCGGTAGGCGCCACTCTGGGCATTGAGCGAGACATACGCGGCGTCCACCTCGGGCAGCTGGGAGATGGCCCACTTCATGTTGCGGGTTTGCACGACGCGAATCAGCGCACCGGGACGAATGCGCACAGCCTTGGCCGCATTCGGTTGCAGCGCACCGGCGGCAAAACCCAGACCCTCGGCTGTGATCTGCATGGATTCCCCAGAGGCCAGGTCGGCCTTGAGGGTCTTGCCCACCACAGCCGTCACCACGGCCGGCAGCAGACCGTCACTGGCCGGGTGTTTTTGCAACAGCGCGTCGATGGCATCGTCGCGCGCATCCTCGTCAGCCGGCAGATCGATCAGCGCTTCCGGCCCGCGGTAACCGTGGCGCTGGTCGTAGGCCAGCACGTTGCGTCGCACCGATTCATACGCCGCCAGTTGTTCGGCCTGGCTGATGGTGGTCACCACCTTGAGGCCCATGGTGTAGGCCGCCTCCTGGTACTCCGCCACCATGCTCTGGCGCACCATCTCGGCCACATACGTACCATGGGCTTCAACGTTGGGACTGGTTTTTACCAGGATGGGCTCGGTACTGGCCTTGTCGAACTGCGCCTGCGTGATGTAACTGTTGCGCAGCATGCTCCTGAGCACCTGCAACTGGCGCTGCTTGGCGCGCTCCAGATTGACCGCCGGGTTGTGCCGGACCGGATTCTTTGGCACCCCGGCCAGCATGGCCGCCTGGGCGACGCTCAACTCCGCCAAGGACTTTCCGAAGTAGGTGCGCGCCGCGCTGGAGAAGCCATAGCTGCGCTGCCCCAGGTAGATCTGGTTCATGTACAGCTCCAGGATCTGGTCTTTGTTCAGGGCGCCTTCTATGCGGTAGGTCAGGATGGCCTCCTTGAGCTTGCGCGTTGCCGTGCGCTCCTGCGTCAGGTAGAAGTTGCGTGCCACCTGCATGGTGATGGTGGAAGCCCCCTCCTGCAAGCCGCCGCTCAAGGCGCGTGCCAGACCAATGAAATCCACCCCGCTGTGCGTGTAAAAGCGCGCGTCTTCGATGGATAGCAAGGCGTTCTTCATCAAGTCGGGGATATCCGCAATGGCCACAAAGTCGCGGTGCTCCTGGCCAAATTCGCCAATCAGCACGTTGTCGGCCGTGTACACGCGCAGCGGCAGCTTGGGCCGGTAGTCGGTCACCGCCTCCAGCGTGGGCAGGCTGGGGACCAACACCAGCAGCACGTAGGCGGCCAGCAGCACGCCTGCCAGAGCCATCAGCGCGGCCAGCCGCGCCAACCATTGAAGAAGGGTCTGGCGATTTGCGTAAGACGAGAGCGGTTGCACGGGTGGGGTGTTGCGGGTAAGAATGGGGTAGGAGTGCCAAGCTGGCGCGCGTATTGTGGCCGAGGATGGGCAGGTCGGTAAAATCAGCGGCTTAACACCCCACACCGGATTTCTGCTCCATGCCCCTTACCCCCCCTACTGGCGTCGCCGTGCCCACCGTTTTGGTGACGGGTGCGGCCAGACGTCTGGGCCGTGAAATAGCGCTGGCGCTAGCCGCTGCGGGTTGGCGGGTGGCAGTGCACTACCGGAGTTCGCTCGACGACGCTACACAAACAGTAGCGGATTGTGCCCAATTGACGAGGGGTGCAGCCGGATTTTGTGCAAACCTCGACGACGAGATGGCAGTCCATGGCTTGTTGCCCACGGTGGTGCAGGCCATGGGCCATGTGGACGCCGTGGTCAACAGCGCCTCCACTTTTGAGCACGACACCAACGCCAGCTTCAGCTTTGCCGCCATGGAAAAGCACATGCGCAGCAATGCCGGTGCCGCCATTGTGCTGGCGCAGGCACTGCACACGCATATCACCTCGCGCGGAGAATTGCCCGCCGGGCCGCCCCAAGGGCAATTAGCCCCCGCGGGGGGCAGCGACCCGCGCAGCGGCGGAGCGTGGGGGCGTGGTGTGGTGGTCAACCTGCTGGACCAGAAGCTGTGGAACCAGAACCCCGATTTTTTCAGCTATACGTTGTCCAAGGCCGCGCTGGAAGCCGCCAACACCATGCTGGCGCTGGCGCTGAGCCCGCTGGTGCGGGTGGTGGGCGTGGCGCCGGGGCTCACGCTGACCAGCCATTTGCTGAGCGACACCAAGTTCGAGGCCCTGCACAAGCTCTCTCCGCTAGGGCGCTCGTCCACGCCGCAGGATGTGGCGTCCACCGTACTCTTTGCGCTGCAAAACCAATCTATCACCGGCACCACGCTGCTGGTGGACGGTGGCCAGCATCTGATGCGCTTTGAGCGCGATTTTTCCCTGATGTGAGCCCAAACCATCCTATGCAACACACCACGGGAAACCAGATTTTGACCCTCACCGGGCTGCGTTTTGATGCCAGTCTGGGCATTCTGGAGTCGGAAAAGATCGCACCGCAGCCCATTCAGGTGGACGCAGAACTGAGCCTGGGGCCACAGCCTTTGCTGCCGCACGACGACGACATCCACCATGTGCTGGACTACCGCAAGGTACGCCAGATCATCATCAACGAGTGCACGGCCGAGCATGTGAACCTGCTGGAAAGCCTGATCGGCAAGCTGGCCCACCGGCTGATGCAACTGCCCGGTGTGCTGGGTGTGCGGGTGAAGATTGCCAAGCTGGAGATTTTTGACGACTGTGAAGTGGCAATTCGAGTTGAAGCCGGCCAGTGGTGACGCAAGGGAATTGGGGTCGGGGAATTGGGGTCGTATCCCCATTCTGGACAATCGCTTTGTCGGAAAATGAAACCTTGAACGAAATGGGGCTCTGACCCCAATTTCCGCTGTATTCGGAGAAAGATGAATTTATGAGCGCAGTCTGGACAGACAACGAAGTAATAGCCCCCGAAGCCAAAGAGGCCAAGACCGAACGCGACGCCGAGCAACGCGCTGCGTATGAGTTCCACAAACTCGAAAAGCGCCTGTGCCGCCAGGTCGGCCAAGCCATCATCGACTTCAACATGATTGAAGAAGGCGACCGCGTGATGGTCTGCATGTCGGGCGGCAAGGACAGCTACGGCATGCTCGACATCCTGCTCAAGATGCAGCAGCGCGCGCCCATCAGTTTCGAGATTGTGGCCGTGAACCTGGACCAGAAGCAGCCCGGCTTTCCCGACCACATCCTGCCCGAGTACTTGAAAGGGCTGGGCGTCGAATACCACATCGAGACGCAGGACACCTATTCCATCGTCAAGCGCAACATCCCCGAAGGCAAGACCATGTGCAGCCTGTGCAGCCGCCTGCGCCGGGGCATTCTGTACAGCGTGGCGCGGCGCCTGAAGTGCAACAAGCTGGCGCTGGGCCACCACCGCGACGACATGTTGCAGACCTTCTTTCTGAACATGTTCTTCGGCGGCAAGCTCAAGGGCATGCCGCCCAAGCTGACCAGCGACAACGGCGAGTTCATCGTCATCCGGCCACTGGCCTATGTGGCCGAGAAGGACCTGATCCGCTGGGCCGCGCACCGCGCCTACCCCATCATCCCGTGCTCGCTGTGCGGTAGCCAGACCAACCTGCAGCGCGTGCAGATCGGCAACATGCTGCGCGACTGGGAAAAGCAGTACCCCGGCCGCGCCGAGACGATGTTCACGGCCCTGCAAAACGTGGTGCCCTCGCACCTGATGGACCACAAGCGCCATGACTTCAAGGCCATCAAAGCCACAGGCATACCCGATGCGGATGGGGACACTGCGTTTGACGCGGAAGAAATCACACCGCCTGCGTTGACTGGGCTGCCCGGTCTGCAGGTGGTGATGGCGTAGGCGGGCCATGAGCGCCACCCGCATCATTGCCATTCGCCACGGCGAAACCGCCTGGAACGTGGACACGCGCCTGCAAGGCCATCTGGACATAGCCCTGAACGCACGCGGCCAGTGGCAGGCCCAGCGCGCAGCACTGGCCCTGGCCGATGAGGACATCGCGGCCATCTACACCAGCGACCTGTCACGCGCCCGCGCCACGGCCCAGGCCATTGCCGACCTGAACGTCAGCCCGGCCGCGCGCCAGGTGCATCCGCACACCGGCCTGCGAGAGCGGGGTTTCGGTATTTTTGAAGGCCAGACCTATGCCCAGATCAACCTGGACTGGCCCGAAGAATCGCGCCGCTGGCGCCAGCGCGATCCGCACTTCGCGCCCCAAGGCGGCGAGACCCTGACCGAACTGCGAGAGCGCGTTACCAACACGGTCAACACCCTGGCCGGCCAACATGTGGGCCAGCAAATCGTTCTGGTAGCACATGGCGGAGTGATGGATGCGCTGTACCGACTCGCCACCCATGTATCAATAGAAGCTCCCCGCTCGTGGGACCTGGGCAACGCGGCCATCAACCGTCTGCTATGGACACCCGAGGGGCTGACTCTCGTGGGCTGGTCCGACACGCGGCATCTGGACGACGCCACGCTGGACGAAGAAACCGCCTGATCAATACACAGCAGACTTTTGCGGCGCCAGGGCGCTGAACTTCTTGCTCAGCGTGGCAACACCCGGGTCAAGGTTGTTGATGGCGCTGAGTGTGGCGAGCTGTTTGCGGGCCGCCTCCCACTGGCCATCGCGCCAGTAGGCAAGTCCCAGGTAATAGTGAACTTCCTCAAAGCCCGTCGTCAACGCGGCGGCCCGCTCCAGCGCACGAATGGCGGGCCTGTATTGGCCGTCCCGCATGGCGGCCATTCCCAGACCCAGCCAGTGGTAAGGGTCATCGTCCTCCCGTTTCGCCAGCAACGTGGCATAGCTTTGTGCTTCTGCGTGACGACCCTGTGCAACCAGCAACTGGCGCATGCTGCGCAGCGGTCCATACGACGGGCCATCCAGTGCAATGGCATGCGCCAGGAGTTTTTCGGCGCCAGATAAAAGCCCGCGGCGCACATACAACTGGGCTAGATTGGCAAAGGCGGGCGCGTAATCCGGTTCGGCGGCAATCGCAGCACGGTAGTAAGCGTAGGCCCGCTCGTAGTCCTTTTCTACCAAGTATTCGGCGGCACGGTTGTTGTAGAAGCGCGCAAGAATGGCCTGTTCCGTCAGCCAGTGACCCGAACGGCGGGAGCCCACTTGCGGCTCAAAGTCAATGATGAAGTTCCCCATGCCAAAGGACTGGCCATTGAGCATGATCTCCGAGTTACTCCGCACCGTCACGTTGACGTGCCCGCTGATGAAGTCATATCCGCCACGGCGATCAAACGCCAGAGGAACCTGCACCTCCTGCATGTGCGCATTGACGCCCAAAAAGCGCGCCGACGCATAGGCCAGAATGGTCAGCGAAAGGCAATCGCCGCGCTGGTTGCGCCAGGTCTCGGACGCGCCGGTGGTGTGGCCACTGGTGTACGACAGGCGAATGCCCGTGGGGCCATACAGACGTGCAACCAACAGTTCCAGGCGCCGGTCGGTCGAGCGCCCAGCCCCGACATCCGTCAGCAGGATTTGCGCCAGCGCAGGATCAAGGGCAAACAGCGTGTCGCGGGTTTCGGTCACCAGCGTGCTTTGGTAGTTGAAGGCCTGGTCCTGCCACAGCGTGTCGGGTGGCGCGCCGGCCATTCGGGGCGCCGCGCAGCCGCCCAATCCGAGAACCACAATGAGAACGCTCCACAGGTATCGGCTACACATGGCACCACCTCGCAAGAATTTGTTGAATCGCCAGTAAAAGTATGAACCTGCGCCGCGCAAACGTCCATAGGGTTGCCCCGCATTTCACAAAGCACCTGCTCGGCGAAAATGCCCGCATGAGCAAAGTTATCGTTTTCGCCGCGCCGGTGTTCTTCCTGTTGATCGCACTCGAATTCGCGTGGAGTCGCCGGTCCGCCAGCCGCACCGCCGGGCAAACGCCCTACCGGCTGAGTGACAGCATCAACAGCATCAGTTTGGGCATGCTCAGCCAACTGTTGGGGGTCCTGGGCAAAGTGCTCATCGTGGGCATTTATGCGGCGGTATTTGATGCGCTGGCGTTGTATCCGCGGCCGGATTTCTGGGGTACGTGGTACGGCGTGCTGCTGGCGCTGATTTTTTATGACCTGTGCTATTACTGGTACCACCGCGCCGGCCATGTGGTGGCGCTGTTTTGGGCGGCGCACGTGGTGCACCACCAGAGCCAGCACTACAACCTGTCCACCGCGTTGCGCCAGACCTCCAGCGGCATGCTGTTCGGGTGGATGTTCTACCTGCCCATGGCCGTGACCGGCGTGCCGCCCACGGTGTTTGGCATCGTGCTGCTGATCGACCTGCTCTACCAGTTCTGGGTACACACCGAGCAGGTCGGCAAGCTGGGCTGGTTTGACCGCGTGTTTTGCTCGCCCAGCAACCACCGCGTACACCACGCCGTCAACGACGCCTACATCGACAAGAACTATGGCGGCATCCTGATCCTGTGGGACCGCCTGTTTGGCAGCTTCCAGGAAGAGAAAGACGACGTGCCCTGCGTCTATGGCACGCGCGGCCCGCTCAACAGCTGGGACCCGCTGTGGGCCAACCTGGAGGTGTATGCGACGCTGGCGCAAGAGTCCTGGCGTGCGCCTGACTGGGGTGACAAACTGCGCATCTGGTTCAAACCACCGGG
Source organism: uncultured beta proteobacterium (assembly GCA_903853895.1). Lineage (GTDB taxonomy): Bacteria > Pseudomonadota > Gammaproteobacteria > Burkholderiales > Burkholderiaceae_C > Allorhodoferax. The sequence goes on from CAINUX010000034.1 coordinate 56,798, forward strand.
CTGGCAAAGCGCGGCCATGGCTCGGGCCCACCCCAAGCCTGCCTTCACGCTGGCCTCGGTGACCCCGTTCAACCCACCATTGCAACCCGCGCAGCAGTGGTTTGCCAAGCTGCAATTCGTGCTGACCATGGGCGCGGTGCTGGTCTTTTTGTGGCATGCGGATGGCATGGGTTTTGCCGATGCCGCCATCTGGAGCGCAGCAATCGTCGCCGGTCTGTGGGCTACCGGGCGCTACCTCCAAGGCGCACTGGGCATGCTGGAGGTGCTGACGATAGAATGCGCCGCCCTGGCCACCGTCAGCGCGCTGGGCATGCTGGATGGTTACATGGTGTTCAAACCCTTGACCATGGTTTTTGCTATTATTTTTGTAGCTACAAGAGCATATTCTACGAGGGCTACAGGTCGATTTAATGCATTGCTCTTGGCTGCGCTGGTGTTTTCGCTGGCGGGTGATGTGTTCCTGATGCTGCCCGGCAACTACTTCATCCCCGGCCTGGCGTCCTTCCTGGTGGCGCATATTTTCTACATCGCGCTGTTTCGCCAGGGCCAGGGCTGGTTCCCCAGCAAGCGGGCCTTGGCGGCGGTGCTGGTGGTGGGCGCCACCATGTATGCCATCGTCTGGGGCGGGCTGGGTGACCCGGTGCTGAAGATCGCCGTGGCGGCCTATGTGTCCGTGATTTCGCTGATGGCGGCGCAGGCCATTGGGCGCGCAACTGTCCAAGGTGACGCCGCTGCGCGCTGGGTGGCATTGGGCGCCTGCATTTTCATGGTCAGCGACTCGCTGATTGCCATCAACAAGTTTGTGACGCCGGTGGCGCTGTCGTCGCTGTGGATTCTGGCGACCTACTATTGCGCACAGATGCTGATCGTGCACAACACGCGCAGCCCAGAGGGCTGAGTGCAGCCAGGTGTTATTTTTCACCCCAGCGCCAAGTGGTTGGAGCACCTTTGGCAACACAGACGGCAAGCAAGGCCGCGCCAGCGCGACTGCCAACGTTGCCCAGCCCCAACATTAGGTCTTTGCCGGGAACGCCCACCCTTGCAAACCACACTTATTGCCAGGTAGTACGCAGCTTGACGCCAAACTGCTGAAAGGTGTTGTCGTAGAGAGCGATGGATGAGACGCTGCGGACTTCGCTGTATTCCACCCGAACTGTGGTCCGATTGGACAGTTCGTGCTCCGCGGCGAGTTCGATCCCGACGGCACGGTCCATTCGCAGTGGCTCTGCGACAAATGCAGTTCCGTCGAATCGCACCTGCTGCAGCGACGCACCCGTGGACCACATGATGTTTTGCCACCGCCATTGAATACTCGTCGACACCATGGCACTGGTGTGCGACAGCTCTACAAAGTCCCTTTCATTGCGCTCGCGGGCCAGGAAAGCAGAGATGTCCAGTCCTTCGAAGCCGGAGAGTGGCCGTGCCACATGGCGCTGAACGGTCAGGGATGCAGTCGAGGAATCCAGCTCCGAAAACTCTTCGCCGTGCCGATTGCTTCCCACGTCGGCAATAGCCATCCAGAGGTTTCCATCTTGCAGGGGCAGCGTCCACGTCATCTGCGCTCCGCGGACTTCGCGAAAAGCACGCCCCGCGACGTCGATGCGCTGCAAGGTAGCTCCCCATCCCACGCTCCCAGTCCCCACCGCCATATGCACGCTGGGCTGAATCGACAAGATGCCAAAGTCGAAATCTGGCGCAGCGGGTGACTTCTTCTGACTGAAATCGGCAGCCAGGGACGCGCCCCAGCTACTACCCAACTGCCAGTTCGCAAAGGTCTGCAAGCCGACACGTAAACTGGAGCCACCGAGGCGCTGCAGTCCATCCAGGCTCATGAGCTCACCCTGCGTTGAGAGCCGTATCAGTGGGGATGTTTGCGATTCATACCCAACGCCCGTTTCGGTACTGATTTGGGGGGACCTTCGGTCTGTGCTGACGCGCACAAACCAGTCAACGCCGCCCACGCGACGCAGCAGGTCTTGATGCCGCCAACTAGACGCATACGTACCTGGAATCAGGCACCGCCCTTGCGGCACACCCGCGTATACACGTTGCTGCCGGTCGCAGGATTTGAGGACACCAGCACCCAATAGCATTTGACGCCGCCGCCCTGGCTGACGGTGTTGCCAGCGAGTGCCGCTTGGGGTGCAATGAAGAGGGTGCTGGCTACAACAGCAATGGATGCACAGGCAAGCGAGCGGTCAAAGAGGGATTTCATCATGGCTTTTATCCAATGGATCGGTTGGTTGCAAAGACGTCGCCGGCCAGGCCGACACGACACTACAACTACCGCATGGAACATGCCAAATACACGAGCTAATGAAATCAAGGACTTAGCGCTCCCCGATACCTTCACCCCGTGAATCTGGGTCAAGTGCCCCAGTTGCGTTGGGTCAATTCCCCACCCATTGCGACCCAGGCTTACCTTTGCATGCCGTGCCGTTCCATGCGGTAGCGCAAGGTGTCACGGCTGATACCCAGAAGGGTCGCGGCCTTGCTGACGTTGCGACTACTGGCATCGAGCGCACGCTGGATTTGCCCGCGCTCGCTGGCATCGAGAGACATCGCTCCAGGGGTATCCGCACTGCGCGGGCTTGGTATGCTGCGGCGATGGGATGGGCCGAGGTTAAGACTGGCGTCCGAAAGGCTGCCCGTTCGCTGCAGCAAGACGGCGCGCTCCAGAACATTGCGCAGCTCTCTGACGTTGCCTGGCCAATCGTGCCCGACCAGGGCCGCAATGGCACTGTCATCCAATGAGAGTTGCGTGCGTCCATAGCGCTTTGCCAGTTGTCTCAGGAAGTGGTGGGCTAATGTAGGGACATCTTCGCTTCGTTCGCGCAATGGCGGAATCTGGACTTGAAAGACCTTCAAACGGTACATCAGATCCGCGCGAAATCGGCCCTCCCGCACATGCTCGTCCAGATCGCGATTGGTTGCGGCCACAATGCGTACGTTCACCTGTCGGTCCGACAAGGCACCCAGGCGTCGCACCCTGTAGTTTTCGAGCACGCGCAGCAGCTTGGCTTGCAGGCCCAGATCGAGTTCGCCTATCTCGTCCAGAAATAGTGTCCCGCCATCGGCAGCCTCAATCAGGCCTATCTTGCGGGCGTGGGCATCGGTAAAAGCGCCCTTTTCGAAACCAAACAACTCTCCTTCAATGAGATGCGCCGGTAGTGCAGCACAGTTGACTTCGATAAAGGGCGCTTTGGCGCGGGAGCCGCTTTGGTGGCAGGCGCGCGCTACCAACTCCTTGCCGGTACCCGTTTCTCCCAGAATCAGTACGGGAGCCGCCGGTGACTGGTCGGTTGGCTCGATGGAGGCAATGGTGCGAACCAGGTTGCGCAAGTTCTCCATGGCAGCCGAACTTCCAACCAATGCATCAAGGCTGGCTTGCTGCGCGTCGCGCTGACGGTAATAGTCCAGCGCCCTGCGCTCACCGCGCTCGGACAGTGCACGCTCCACCACGTCTTTCAGACTTTGCAGGGTCACGGGCTTGGTCAGCAAGTCCATGGAGCCGGCCTTCATGGCTTCAACCGCCAGATTGACGCTCGCGTGGCCCGTGACCATGATGATGCGAGGCGGGTCGTCATTCGCCCGCAGAGCACGGATGACCTCCAGACCATCCATGCCTGGCAACTGGAAGTCCACAATCACGACATCGGGTTGAACGCGGGCGGCGGCCTGCAGACCGAGCAATCCATCGTGTGCCACCTCCACCAGATGCCCTGATTTTTCGAAAAACTTTGCAATATTCTTCGCCAGCACCAACTCATCCTCAATGACCAACAGTGTTGCCACGCAGGGGTTACTCCTTCATATGTATTGCAATGGCAGCCAGCGGCAAGGTGAGTTGCACGCAGGTTCCCTTGACAGGCGCACGGCTCAGGCTCACTTCTCCCGACCATTGTTCGACCATGCGCTTCACCAGTGCAAGGCCAATGCCCAAGCCACCGCTCTTGGTGCTGAAAAAGGGACGAAATAGCGCCTGGCGGACGTCTTCCCGGATGCCGGGTCCGCTATCCACAATTTTCAGCAGGAGCCTATCGTCCGTGCGCGACCAGGTCACCGCAATGTCGCCGCCATCGGGCATGGCATCCGTGGCGTTGGCCACTATGCTGATCAATATCTGGCGAAGCATTGCCGTATGGGCCTGAATCGCTGGCGCTTCCTCTGTAGGCACCGTCCACCGGATACCCCTGCGATTCATTTCGGGTGCCATCTCGTTCAGACACTCCATGATCACTTTGGAGGGCCATACCACTTCGGACTGAAGCTGGGGAGCTTGCGATACGCGTACCAGCTCCGTAATCCACCGGTCGGCACGGTCTACAGACGCGGTGATATCGACACAGTGTTCCGAAATGTCGGCAGTAGCAACATCGCTGGCCTGCAGCATTTCGGCGGAAACACGAATCGATGCCAACGGATTGCGCAAATTGTGGGCCACTGCACGCGCCAATTCGACCGCAGTGGACAGGGTTTGGCTCTCGGTCAGCTTTGCGTGCTGATCCCGCATGATGCGATCCGCACGGGCCACCGTCCAGTACAGCGCAACAAACAGTCCCACCGCGCTGGCAGCACAGGCCAGCCACAGCTGTATCAGCGCGTCCTGAATGGCCGCATTGAGCTGGACTGGCACTTTGTACAACTCCATGACACCGAGCACTGTTCGGGTTTTGGGTTCGAATATAGGAATGTAGCTCTCAACGAAAAAACTGGTGTACTGCGCCAGTCCGACGTGCTCACCTTTGTCAAGATCGCCCGCGCGCAACTGCCCGCTGTGGACAACCAGTTTTCCGCCCAAGGCTTCGTCCAACTCGTCGTTGGCCGGGTAATGGCGCCCTACCAGCGCACGATCGGTCGACCAAATGACGGTTCCATCGGTCTGGTAGGCGTTCGCGCGAACGGGCTCCGTCATGGACGCAATATGGGCCATCGACCCCAAAAACCGTGCGCGAAGCTCTGGATCATTGGGGTTTGAGAGGTATCGCGCGGACTGGTCAGTCAGCAATAGATTCTGAATGAAGTCCATGCTGACCTCTCCCTCGCGCTGCAGCATGCGTTGTGTCAGCATATGTGACATCAACCATCCCAAGCCCAGCGCAATGATCGTGATCACGCCGAGGCTGATCACCGCAAAACGGCGGCGCAGATTCAGTGGGGAAGCCGGAGCCGATATTGGCATGAGTGGGTACTAAATACGCGTTACAAAATGGATCGCTACCAACCGAGGACTTTATACCAAGGGCGCGCCGTGGCAATCGTTGGAACATTCTTCTGCTGCGTGGCGTGAGTCTGGTAATTGGTGTCATCGAAGTCTACGTTCCCGCCAACATCTTCGACGTCATCCCCAAACTGCGTGGCCACGAATGCGCGCATGAACCATTTGAGCGGGTTATCGGCAACGGTTGGCGTATGCGGCCACTGCTCACCGAACCACTCTAGCAGGGTGTCTTCAATGGCATACCAGTTTTCGGAAACGATGACGCCGGCATGCGACCAATCATTGGCGGGGTTGTAGTTGTGGCGATGCCAGAAGCTGCTGTCAAGCGATTCGCTGTGGCCCAACCCGGCCGCGTCGCTCAAGTGGATATGACCGGTTGACTTGGCGATCCAAAAATTCAACATGCGACCATCAAGACGCTTGACATTCATGTGTAGGCACTCCTCTGAGTGTTGTTCGTTGAGAGCGTCCTCTTTCGCATACTGCGTGCCACCTCAACGGCGCCGACAGTCATCTTTAAGTCATTGATTTATAAGGGTATTTTTTAAGCCCCTCACCAACGGGTAGCGTAATCGCATTCCATTGGGGGATTTGCCCCGCGGCAATGGGGCATATCCCCCAGCCACATCCATAAATTCCCGGCGCAATTGTCGTAAGTTGTTGATTTGCATTGACAAATAGCTGTGCGAAGAACTGGCACGGTTTGCGCATGTGAAGGAATGACATTCCCATAACGGGTGTGACATTCGACAACACTTTCAATTTCAATTTCAAAGGATATTCACCATGCGTAGAGCAGGAATCTCCCTCGTGCTCACATCAACAGTCCTGGTGGCCGCATTGGCGCCTGTGGTTGCATCAGCCCGTGAAGGCGCGCAGTCGATTGGTCATGGCATCAAGTGCTACACCGCCGCAGTTCTGCAAGCGGACGGAACCGTCAAATACCAACGGATTTGCTACAAAGGCGTCTGACACTGCAACGCCGCCTTGAGCCGCCGTACCTCGTGCTGCAGATCCAGGATCAGCGCCGCAGCCTCCAGCCCCACGCCAAAGTCGCGCTCCAGGCGGCGCGCCTCCAGTGCGCTTTGCAGGTCGGCGCTGAAGAAGCGCCAGTCGTCAGGCGGGGCGCTAGCAGGTGCCGCGTTGACGATACCGACCTCCACCAGTTGCGCCACCCAAGCCAGATCAGCCCCACAGGCATGTGCCAGTTGGTGAGCGGCAATCGGGTTCTCTCTGTCGATGACGACCACAGCCTCTACGGTCACAGCGGAATAGCTGGACTGGATCATGATGTTCCCCCCACGCTCAAATGGCGTCTTGGATTGAACGGTGCGACCTGGGCCAGTTGTTCATAGGCTTTGCGGGCGGCTTCGGTGTCGGCCGGTGGCAGCGCAATCTCCAGCAACAGGTACAAATGCCCCGGCGGCTTGCCGGGCAGGCCACGGTCCTTGAGGCGCAGTTTGAGGCCAGCGCGCGCGTTGGGCGGCACCGTCACCTCCACCACGCCTCCGCTGGGCGTGGGCACCTGCACTTGGGCGCCCAACGCCGCCTCGGTTGGCGTGACCGGCAGCGTCAGGTACAGGTCGCGCCCCTCGACACGGTACAGCGAGTGCAGCGCAATGCGCACCTCCAGGTACAGGTCACCGGCAGGTTCACCCCCGTGGCCCGGCATACCATGGCCGGTGAGGCGAATGAACTGGCCGGGGTGCACGCCGGCCGGAATCTTCACGCTCAGCGTGCGGTTGACAAAGGTGGGCTGGCCCTGGGCATCCATTTCCAGTGCGCGCAGCGTGATCTCGCGCTGCACGCCGTGGATGGCGTCTTCCACCGAGATTTCGATGGCAGCGTGGTGATCTTCCCCCCGTGAGCGCGTAGTGCGGCCCTGCGCCGCACGCTGTTCGCCCCTGCCGAAGACCGACGAAAAGAACTCGCTGAAGTCGGCATGGTCAGCCGGACCCTGACCCGCGCCACGGTGGAACTCAAAGCCCTCGTCCCAACCCGGTGGCGGCTGGAAGTTGCCCTCGCCCGGATGGCCGCCACGCGCCACGCGCTCGGCCAGTGCGTCGTAGGCGGCGCGCTTCTCCTTGTCGCGCAGCACGTCGTTGGCCTCGTTGATGTCACGCATGCGGGCCTGGGCATCAGCCTCCTTGCTGACGTCGGGGTGGTACTTGCGGGCC
>CAINUX010000035.1 GCA_903853895.1 uncultured beta proteobacterium
CGAGGGAAAACCAAATGAAAAGGAATCAGTAAAACCAGCAAACCGCTATAGTTATCCACAGTTGGCATTCAAGCTGCCAGCTTTAGCCCCTGGTCAGAATTCAATTGGCACAGGTGGCCAGTATTCGATTGGCGCCGACACAATAAGATTTCCCTGTTAATTTTCGGCGGGAATGTCGCCGAACTGCTGCAAACCCACGTCAATACTGGCATTGCTGTGGGTTGGCATGCGCCTGGCCAGCTAGAATTTTCAAAAAATCCCTGTTAATTTCCCTGTTATCGGGAATTTTCACCAGAGACAGGTTAGGTGCAGACTACGCCCACCTCCAATGACAACGGTCTGTAGCTATTAAAACGATAGCACGGACCGTTTTCTTTTGTGCAAAGCCCCGCAATCCAGTCATTTCAGTAACGTGTTTTGTTTGCATTTGCTTGCAAATAAGCGCTGGCGTATGTAATATTCATGTTATTGATGGCGTAACGCAATGTGTTGTGCTGTCTCTCGCAGCCAGCGAGGCGGCTCGTAAGAGCAAATCTGGCAGGGGCAAACTTGACGAAAGTCAAGGACGCAAAGCTTCCGGGCTACATGACCAAGGTCATTTGCCAGCGGGGCTGCCATCGAGATGTGCACCAAAATTTCGATGTTGCGTCGCCCTTTATTTGTTCACGCAAACTAAAGGCGGCAGTATGACCAAACAATCCAATCGAAACATCCCAGTCGAGCAGTGGCCCGAATCGCTGGAGATATTGCGCCACCTGGCGGCACAAACCGCGCCGGTTGCGGTCAAGGATGTGGCGCGCGAAGTAAGCGCTCCCGAGATATCCACTCGAAATCGCTTGGCCAAGCTTGAAGCCCACGGCACCGTGCGTGCGTCGCGAGAGGTTGCCAGTTTGGGCCCGGGCAAGCAGGTCACGTGTACACACTATGCCATCACGCAGTACGGCAAGGACTGTGCTGGCTCTCGGGCACAAAACCAATCCCAGGCCTTCAAGGTCTGCGCTAACAGTGTCTTCAACTGGGCAGCGGCGATGGGGGCGGGGCAGCAGCTCAAAACCTGATGTCAATGGGGCGGGCCACTGCAGCGCAGTAAGATTTGGCCCATGACAGTCATACACACGCGGTGGAGCCTGAGTCGCAAGCTGGCCTTTGCAGTTTCTCCATTTCTGCTACTGGCATTGATCTCGACGGTGGTCACCTTGTGGGTGTCGTGGCAACTCAATGGTGGGGCTGCAGCCGTCAATGAGGCCGGGCGCATGCGCATGCAGGCCTACCGGATCGCCCTGACGGTGGCTGGTCCTATGGGCGCCGCCGCGCAGGAGTTGCCTGAGCACATCAATAACTTCAACCAAAGCCTCGCGCTGTTGCGCAACGGCGATCCCGCACGCCCGCTTCAGGTTCCGTGGGATGGCGCGGTACGGCAGCATTTTGCGGCCGTCGAAAAGGACTGGGTCCAGTTCCATTCCAATTGGTTGGCACAAAGACCCGCCAATCTGGATCGATTGACGTCGGATACGGTTGCCTTTGCGGCGGACATCGACCTTTTGGTTAACAGCATTGAATCGAACATGGTGGGCTGGACGGCAACCTTGCACTTGCTGCAAATCGGTGTCCTCATTGTGGCGTTGCTGGGTGCGGTGACCCTGTTGTTTGCTGGCTATCTGTTTGTGCTGGAGCCTGTTCATTTGCTTAAGCAGGCCATTCAAAAAATTCAGGGTGGGGATTTCGGTTTTCGGGTTCATCGTGTCGGTGGGGACGAGTTTGGAACCTTGGCAGAGGGCTTTAACGGCATGGCAGCGCACCTCCAGTCCTTGTACGGAAATCTGGCCAGCAAAGTGGCGGAAAAGACTGTAGAACTGGAGGAAAAGCGTGAACGCCTGGAGTCGCTCTACGAAGTGACGGCCTTGGTCGCCCGTGCCACATCACTCGAAGATTTGGCGCAGGATTTCTCCAAACGCATCATGTCCATTGCCAAGGCTGATGGGGTGGCGTTGCGCTGGTCGGGTCAAGCCCAGCAGCGTTACCTGATGCTGGCAGCCAGCGGGCTGCCCGTCGAGATGGTGGATGCAGAGCAGTGCCTGAACGCAGGCGACTGCTTCTGTGGTTCACCCACACCCGACAACGCACTGGTGGTGATTCCCATCCGCTCCTTGCCGCAGGAGTCTCTCAAACACTGTGCAAAGGCGGGCTTTGAGACAGTTATCAATGTTCCCATTCGCGTGCAAGAGCGTTTGATGGGTGAGGTGAGTCTGTTTTTTAACGCCAAGGTGTCGCCCAGCGATGCAGAGCGCTCGCTGCTGGAAGCACTCAACAGCCATCTTGCCAGCGCGATGGAGAACTTGCGACTCAATGCGCTGGCGCGCGAGGCCGCGGTGTCGGGGGAGCGGCACCATCTGTCCCGAGAACTGCATGACTCCATCGCCCAGTCCCTGGCATTTCTCAAAATTCAGGTGCAGTTGATGCGTGACGCGATGCAATCTCAGGACCAAGTGGTGATGCAAGGCGTGCTCGAGGAAATCGATACGGGAGTGCGCGAGTGCTATGGCGATGTGCGCGAACTGCTTGTGCACTTTCGTACGCGTGCGAACGCGGAAGATATAGAACCGGCCCTGGCCACCACTCTGCGCAAGTTCGAGCTCCAGACAGGCTTGACCACCGTTCTGGATATCACCGGACACGGGCTTCCCCTGACGCCGGACGTGCAGATTCAGGTGTTGCATATCGTGCAGGAAGCGCTCTCCAACGTGCGAAAGCACGCCCACGCATCGCAGGTCTGGCTGCGCGTGGAACAGCAGCCCGCATGGGTCTTTGAAGTACGTGACGATGGAGTCGGATTTTCCGTGGGCGATGGCGCTGTCGATGACACACATGTTGGCTTGCAGATCATGGCTGAGCGCGCGCAGCGCATGGGCGCGGCATTGTCGGTCCGTGCATCGCGTGGTGGGGGATGCTGCGTGCGTTTGACTCTGGCCAGCGTAAGCATCTCGCCTGCGACCGACAATGTCCCGGTAAGCTCGTAATTCAACGGACTCGAATTGAAGGCCAATACCGACATGAATGTAGCTCCCATCCGCGTTTTGGTGGTGGACGACCACACCCTGTTTCGGCGGGGGTTGACAGCCTTGCTGTCACGCGACGCGCGGGTGGTCGTCGTGGGTGATGCCGCGGACGCTGGCGAGGCGCAGCGCCGTGCACAAGAGCTGCAGCCGGATGTGATTTTGCTGGATAACCACCTCCCCGGCGTACACGGTGTGGATGCGGTGGTCGCGCTCCAAGAGGCCGTTCCCCATGCACGCATCCTGATGCTGACCGTCAGTGAAGACGAAGCCGATCTGATGGCCGCGTTGCGCAACGGCGCTGCCGGGTATTTGCTGAAAACGACCGAAGGCGACGCCTTGATCGGCGCCATCGAACGCGCTGTCAAAGGCGAAAGCGTGATCGCACCGGAGATGACCAGCAAGATGGTTGCTGCGTATCTGGGTGCCACGCCTTCTGTGGCCGCGCCCCCCGTCTTATCGCCCGTCCTGGCGGCCTTGTCATCGCGTGAAAGGGAGATTCTTCGCAGCATTGCACGTGGTGCCAGCAACAAGGAAATTGGGCGTGAACTGGGTATTGCCGAAACCACCGTCAAGGTGCACGTGCAGAATTTGTTGCGAAAGATGCATGTCAGTACACGGGTCCATGCCGCGGTCATCGCGACGGAAATGGGCCTTTTTTGAGGGTCGTGTTTTTACGACGGAATTGACCCATATCAAATGAAAACCAAATGGGGCTGCTCCTAGTTCTTTAGAACTATGCGCGGTGTTGACGACTAGTTCCAAAGAGACGTGGTTCTACTTCTTTTGCTGTCATCGCGGCGCTAAATGGGCGTCTAAAGTTGAACCAAGTCAACTTTGGCCAAGAAAATGAACCAAGCATCCGTCGATCGATTTGATATGCCCCGCCACTTGGGGACACTCCCCATGTTCAGTAATTTGTCGGAGCCGGAGCGCGAAAACATTGCCCGTGGCTGCAGATTGCGGCGCTTCGCGCGCGGCAGCATGGTGTTCAGGGCCGGCGAACAATGCGAGTCCTTTCACTTCGTCGTGTCCGGGCAAATCAAGCTGTTTGTGGCATCCGCCACCGGGGTAGAAAAAGTCATTGAACTGGTGGGCCCCGGGCACAGCTTTGCCGAAGCGATGATGTTTTTGCCCAAGCCTTACATGCTGAACGCGCAGACACTCACCGATACCTTGATCATGACCGTGAGCAAGCAGGCAGTGTTCAGTGAGATCGAGCGGGATCCGCGGTTTTCGATGCACATGCTGTCTGGCATTTCCCATTGGTTGCACCGCCTGCTGCTGGATGTGGAAGGCTACGCCTTGCACAGCGGCATGCAGCGCCTGATTGGCTACCTTCTGCGCGACGTAGAGCTGGACCATGAAGGTGACCTTGGCATCGTCACCGTGTCGCTGCCCGTCAGCAAGGCCACCGTTGCTTCGCGCCTGTCCCTCACCCCTGAATATTTTTCCCGGGTTCTGCACCAGTTGGAAAGCGAGGGCCTGATTGAGATCGACCGGCGCGAGATCCGTATTCTGGACGTGCGCCGCCTGGCCGGCTACGGCTCCCACTAAGGGGCGTGCGCAGCGGCTATCGCTCGATCGCGAGCAGCTCCACCTCAAAAGTCAGTGTCGCGTTCGGCGGCACAGCACCTGGCGCACCCCGCTCACCGTAGGCGGTAGCAGAGGGGCAGGTCAGGGTGGCTTTGCCACCGACCTTGATCTTTTGCAGGCCTTGTGTCCAGCACGGTACGACCCTATTCAGGGGAAATACTGCAGGCTCATTGCGCTTGTAAGAACTGTCGAACTCCGTACCGTCGGCCAGCGTGCCGCGGTAGTGCACCTTCACCCGGTCGACGGCATTTGGCAGCGCACCCGTGCCCACCACGGTGTGCACGATCATTACCCCGGAGGGTAGTGTTTCGGTTGCAGCCGCTGGAGCAGTTGCGGCGCAGGCGCCAGCGGCGGTCAGTGAAAGGACAATTGGAATCAGTAGAGTGCTTAGGGTCATATCAGGGTAGTCGGTTGTTGTCGTGTAAGCGCTGTCAAAAGCGGCCATTATTGAGGCCTCCGCTGTGACACAGCGTTTGGCGTTAAGTTCCCGCTGCCAGTTGCTGCAATGCGGCCGCCACTGTTGATACATCGACCGCTAGCGGCTCCAACTGGTCCATCAGTCCTGGCAAAGCAGCAGAGCCTTCGCGCTGCAGCGTAGCAATGGCCTGGCCCGCCTGCTTGGGCGATGCAAAGCCCAGGCTTTGCATCAACAGGTGGCCCTGTGCGTCCACCAGCTTGAAGCGGAACTGGCCGTCGGTCTCGCGGTATTGCTTGAAGCTGGGCAGGGCTGTCTTGGCCACTTTCTGCGTGGCGGCCTGGACCGGGTCACCCAGCTTGCGCAGGCCCACTGCGTGGCGCAACTCAGTCATGAACGGGGTGGCCCGCTGGCGGGCCTTGACCGCACCCGCAAGCAGGATCGCCTCGATTTTGGCCGGGTGGTTGATCAGGTCCAGATACGCCTCGCGCATGGGAGCGATTTCGCGGTCAATGCGCTCAAACAGCACCTGCTTGGCATCGCCCCAGGCGATGCCGTCGGCATAGGCCTGGCGCAGGGCTGTGGATTCTTCTTCACTGGCAAAGGCCTGATAGATCTGGTACAGGGCCGAGCCTTCGGTTTCTTTGGGCTCTCCCGGCGCGCGCGAATCGGTGACGATGCCGGCAATCAGTTTTTTCAGCTGCTCGCGCGTTGCAAATAGCGGGATCGTGTTGTCGTAGCTCTTGCTCATCTTGCGGCCATCGAGCCCGGGCAGCGTTGCCACTGACTCTTCGATGACGGCCTGCGGCGGCACAAAGTGCTCGCCATAGCGGTGGTTGAAGCTGTTGGCCATGTCGCGCGCCATCTCAATGTGCTGGATCTGGTCACGACCCACTGGCACCTTGTGGGCGTTGAACATCAGAATGTCTGCTCCCATCAGCACCGGGTACATGAACAGGCCCGCAGTCACATCCATGTCGGGGTCTTGCTCGGTCGCGGTGTTTTTGTCGACTGCGGCCTTGTAGGCGTGTGCGCGATTCAGGACACCCTTGCCGGTGACGCAGGTCAGCAGCCAGGTGAGCTCAGGAATCTCGGGAACGTCGGACTGGCGGTAAAAGACCACGCGCTCGGGGTCCAGGCCGGCGGCCAGCCAGCTGGCGGCAATCTCCAGCGTGGAGCGCTGGATGCGCGCGGGCTCATCGATCTTGATCAGTGCGTGGTAGTCCGCCAGAAAGTAATAGCTCTCCACGCCGGCCGTCAGGCTGGCCCTTACCGATGGGCGAATGGAGCCGACATAGTTGCCGAGGTGGGGCGTACCCGAGGTGGTGATGCCGGTGAGAAAGCGTGTGGAAGGCATTGCAGGTTTCAATTCAATAATGGGCAGGCGTGTGTGGCTGGCGCTTACGACATCAGTGCGGCCAGCGGGGACAGCAGGATGTTGAGCACGCCAAACGTCAGTGCCATCACCGGCTGCATCCACAGGGTGCTGATGACGTTCATGACGACCAGCGCCATGACGATAAAGAATCCCCAAGGCTCAACCCGTGACACCAGCTCTGCCTGGCGGTGCGGCAGCAAACCGACCAGAATGCGCCCTCCATCCAGGGGCGGCAGCGGAAACATATTGAAGGCAAACATCACAACATTGACCAACAAACCACCCTGGCACATCTTGAGGAAAAAAGGTTCCGTCACACCCGCTGCGTGGAACAGGTAGAGGGCGATGCCCCACAGCAAGGCCATGGCCAGGTTGGCGCCAGGTCCGGCCAGCGCCACCCAGACCATGTCCCTTTTGGGGTGGCGCAGGTTGCCAAAACGGACCGGGACGGGTTTTGCATAGCCAAACAGAAAAGCCCCCGATGTGGCAAGGTAAAGAATCAGCGGCATCAGGATGGTGCCCACGGGGTCAATGTGCTTCATCGGGTTGAGGGTGACGCGGCCCAGCATCCACGCGGTATCGTCGCCAAAATGCCGCGCTGCATAGCCGTGGGCCGCCTCGTGCACGGTGATGGCAAAGAGCACCGGCAGCGCATAGAGGGCGACGGTTTGAATCAGGTTTGCAATATCCACAGAATGAAGTTTCCAGGTTGTTCTTAGAGGCCCAGGCGAGCCAGATCGCCTCGTCCCTGGCGGATGAGTTGCGGTTCTGCCCCGGTCAAGTCAATGACGGTGGTGGGTTCTTGCGCACAGGCCCCGGCATCGATGACGCCGGCGATCAGTTTTTCAAAACGGGCGCGGATGTCGTCGGCGTCGTTGAGCGGGTGTGTGTCGCCAGGCGCTATCAAAGTAGTAGCCAACAACGCAGATCCGTGGAGGGCTAGCAGCTCCTGCAGCACCAAGTGTTCCGGCACCCGCAGGCCGATCGTCTTGCGAGATGGGTGGCTGACCCGGCGCGGCACTTCCTTGCTGGCTTCCAGAATGAAGGTGTAGGGGCCAGGCGTGGCGGATTTGAGCAAGCGGTACTGGGCGTTGTCGACCCGCGCGTAGCTGGCCAGTTCGCTCAGGTCGCGACACAGCAGCGTGAGGTGGTGCTTGTCGTCCACGCCCCGAATGCGGCGCAGGTTGTCGACTGCGGCCTTGTCATCCAGGTGGCAGACCAGGGCGTAGCTGGAGTCCGTGGGTACGGCCAGCACGCCCCCTTTTTCCAGCAACGCGACGGCCTGTTTGAGCAACCGTACCTGGGGGTTTTCAGGGTGAACTTCGAAGTATTGGGCCATGCGTCTATTGGATGCGGGATGCCAGTGCTTCCCAGACGGGCGTCAGATTCGCAGGCAAAAAGGGCAGGGTGCCGAGTTCGGTGTGGCTCTCATCGGGGCTGTGGAAATCGCTGCCGCGCGAGGCCGCCAGGCCGAATTCGCGGGCCGTATCGGCGTAAACGGCGTACTCGGCCACCGAATGGCTGCCGGTCACTACCTCCACACCCTGGCCACCATGGGCCTTGAATTCGGTGAACAGCGCAAACTCTTCATTGGGGGTGAACTTGTAGCGCGCCGGGTGGGCAATGACGGCCATGCCGCCGGCACCGGTGATCCAGGTTACGGCGTCCTTCAGTGTCGCCCAGCTATGCGGTACAAAACCGGGCTTGCCCTCGATCAAAAACTTTCGGAACACCTCGTTGGTGTCACGGCAAACCCCCGATTCGATCAGGAAGCGGGCGAAATGGGTGCGCGAAATCAGCTCCGGGTTGCCGACAAATTTCAGAGCCCCCTCGTACGCGTCCTTGATTCCGACTTTGGCCAGGCCATCGGACATTTCCATGGCTCGAACGTCGCGGCCGCCTCGCGTGCGGCGCAGTCCTGCAATCAGGTCCGGGTGGGTCGCATCAAAACCCAGCCCCACAATGTGCACGGTCTTGCCTATGAAGGTGATCGAAATCTCGGTGCCGGTCAGGTAGCGCATGCGGCAGTCCCTGGCTGCATCGGCTGCCCGCTGCTGTCCGCCAATCTCGTCGTGGTCGGTTAAAGCCCACAATTCCACACCGTTGGTGCTGGCCCTCGCGGCCAGAGCTTCGGGCGCAAGCGTACCGTCCGAAACCGTGGAGTGGCAGTGCAGGTCAGCGTTTTGTATAGGTGTCACCTGCACATTTTAGTCAGTTGAGGACAGAGCTAAAGATCTGTCCCGCAAAGCCTCAGACTTTGGCAGCTGAACTGCATGGTGCGGCCGCTGACCGGGTGGGCGAATGCCAGGTCACGGGCATGCAGCAGCAGCCGTGGGGACATGGCGACTACCGCTGGCGGCGCGTACAGGGCATCGCCCAGAATAGGGTGGCCAATGGCCTGCAGGTGCAGCCGCAGCTGGTGGGTGCGCCCCGTCAATGGCTCCAGCTGCACATGGCTGATCTGGCGCTGGGCGTCGACTTGCAGGAGCTGCACGCGGGTCTGGCTGGACTTGCCGGCTTGCGGGTCGATCTTGCGCCGGGGCCGGTTCGGCCAGTCCACGCCAATCGGCAAATCAATGGTGCGCCATTGGTCGTCCGTTGGGGCCTCCACCTCGCCGAGCACCACCGCCTCATACCGTTTGTTCACCTGGCGGTTGGCAAAGGCCTCGCTGAGGGTGCGTTGTGCCTGCACCCCCCGTGCCATGACGATCAGGCCCGATGTCGCCATGTCCAGCCGGTGCACCACCAGCGCATCCGCGTACTGGGCCTGCACCCGCAGGCTCAGACAGTCTTGCTTGTCCGGGCCCCGCCCGGGCACCGACAGCAGCCCGGGCGGCTTGTCCAGCACCACGATGGCATCGTCGACGTACACCAGCGTGAGCGCTGGAGTCCTATCTTGCATCGTTGCCCGCAATCAGCCGCTGCACCGTTTCGCAGAACTCGCTGACGTCGTCCGGCTTGTAAATCAGCGCGCTGGCGCCCTCCACCATGGCGCTTTGCTCCAACTCGGGCGTGACGTAGCCCGACGCCAGCGCAACCGGCACGTCAGGGCGAATCAGTTTGACCTGGCGCAGCAGGTCAATACCACTGAAGCCGGGCATGTTGTAGTCGGTCACCAGCAGATCGAAGGCCTGTGGCTTGGCCTGGAAGGCATGCAGTGCCTCGTTCGGATCAGTGAAGGTGGTGACCGTAAAGCCCTTGCGTTTGAGAACCCGGGCAATCAGGAACACCAGAGCCTGGTCGTCATCGACATACATGACGTGGCGGCCCCGACCGATGACGGGCTCCACGGGAGCCACTTCCGTGGGCGGCGCAACGGCCTGCTCGTAGGTTGGCGGGAAATACAGCGTGAACACGCTGCCCTCACCCAGCACGCTTTGCACGTCGATGGCGCCCTGGTGACCCTGCATGATGCCGTGCACCACGGACAGGCCCAGCCCGGTGCCCTGACCCACTTCGCGGGTGGTGAAAAAGGGCTCGAAGATGCGCCCCAGGGTCTCGGGCGACATGCCGCTGCCGGTATCGCGCACCGAGACGGTGACGTAGCGGCCACTTTGCAAGCCGAGGCGCCCTACCAGAGGCTGCCCTACGTCTGCGCTGGATAACTCTATGGTGAGAGAACCCTTCTTGTTGCCAATGGCCAGCAGTGCATTGGTGCACAGGTTTAACAGGGCTTGTTCAACCTGCGTGGTGTCGGCCAATATGGCTGCCGTGTGCGGCTTGATTTTTACTTGCAGGTCGACCAGTGGGGGGAGTGCCACTTTGACCAATCGGGACGCTTCATGTACGGCATCGTCCAGCTGGATGGGCGTGCGTTTGGGTACTTCGTTGCGACTGAAGGTCAGAATCTGGCGCACCAGATCGCGCGCGCGCCGACCGGCCTTTTCGATTTCCTGCAGGCTGGTCAGTGCCGGAGAGGACGCCGCCGTGTCTTGCTTGGCCAGGTCGACATTGCCCAGGATCGCACTCAGGATGTTGTTGAAATCGTGGGCAATGCCGCCCGCCATGGTGCCCATGGCCTGCATCTTCTGGGATTCGCGCAACTGGGTTTCCAGCGTGACCCGTCGAGCCTCCGCCAATTTGCTGGCCGTCAGGTCACGGGCAAAAATCGTGGTGATCTCACCGTGCGGACCCTGCATGCCGCGGCGTGCGATGAACTCGGAGATGGGCATGCGCGTAGGTACGCGCGGTGTCAGTCGGCGTTCCAGCGAGACGCTGATTTCGACAAAGATTTCGCGACCCAGCAGGGTGGTGGCGGCAAACTCGCCCAGGGTGGCCTGCGCGGCAACGGTCCCGGTTGCCAGTGTGGCCGCCACCTGGGGCAAAAAGCGCTCCAGGCTGCTGCCCAGGGCCTGTTCAGCGGGGCACTGGAAAAGGGCTGTGGCCGCCGGGTTGAAGACGGTAATGCCTTGCTGCTCGTCGATGCACAGAATGGCATCCAGCGACGAGTTGATGATGGCGGCCATGCGGTTCTCGCTGAGCAGCAGGTCTTCGTTGCGCTGCTGCAATACCGCCGCGCTCTTTTGCAGGGCATGGCGCTGTGCCAGTAGCGGTCCCTGATCAATGATGGCGCAGATGAAGTGCGCCAGGTCGCCCTGCGGATTCTCGATGCGGGCAATGTGCAGGTCACCGGTGAAGGTGCCCTGGGAGCCGGCGAGAAAGACCACCTCGCTGACCTCGCTGGTACTGCGGGCTTTTGCGCTCAGAAAGGCGACGGCCACTTCATCGGTGTGCGTCGGACCGACAAAAGGCAGCAGAAAATGCAGCGGCGGATCGCTCTCCACCGGTTGAAAGAGGCGCAGTGCCATGGCATTGCTGGCCATCACCAAGCCCTCTTCGTCGACCACCATCAGGGCCAGCGGCACGTTGGAGAACAGCGTGGCGAAGCGCTCGGACGCTCCCTCGGCCTCCTGCTGGCTGTAGCGCAGGGCCTTGTTCTGGACTTCCAGCTCGGCCTGGTACTTGCGCAGGTCCTCGATCATTTGCGACGGCGCATAGCCGTCCACGATTAGACCCTGCTCATCGTGGTCCAGCCGCCCGCCCGGGTGAGCCGGATTCGGTACGACGCGGAATTTTTTTCGACGGTAGGGTGTGTTCATGCGCCAGTGATGAAAGTGTTGTTCAACGGGAGTCGCCCGTGGCGCTCAGGACCGGCGCATAGCGCGATGCCTGCAAGGGGCTGTGGGCCGCAATGAAGCCGCGCAGCACATCGGCATCGACAAAACCGGTGTCCACATAGCTGGCATGAGCCGTCATGACGGGGTAGCCGTCGCCACCGACGGCCATGAAGTTGTTGATCACCATCTGGTAGGTTTTGGCCGGGTCCAGGGTTGCACCCCGAATGCGGACCTGGGTGATGGTGCCCGATGCCGTGCTGACCTCAACCCCCGAAAAGTGTGGAAAGCCGCCCGCGCCCGGACTCATGCGGGCCGCTACCTGCAGGTAGTCCAGCACTTCACGCCCGGTGAGTATGAGGGTTGCCAGCGTGTTGCCAAAGGGCTGTACCTTCAGGATGTCCTTGTAGGTGATGGGGCCGGCGGGCAGCGAGTCACGGATGCCGCCGGAATTGACAACGGCGAAATCGGAGCGGGTCTTGTCCATCATCGCCTGACCGATGAGCATCCCCAGGCTGGTGGGTGCTTTGCGCACGACAGAGCGGTCCCCCTCCAGCCTGGCTTCACTGCTGCCCACGTTCACGAGGAGCCTGCTCTGGCCGAAGGCCTGATAGGGCTGGAGCAGAGCCAGCATCTGCGGGTCTTCGGCAATGGGTGCGGTGTGCTTCAGGTTAATGGGTATCAGTGCATATTTGACCAGCGTGAATGCGCCATTGCGATACTGGAAGTCGGCCCGGCCCACATACTTGCCCCACTCGTGGGCCTGCACGATCCAGGTGCCGTTCTGCCGGTCCGGCTGGCAGGGCGTGCCGGGCACGTAGGCGGTGTCCAGCACGTTCTCGGCCTTCATGCAGGCCGGATTCTGGGTGTGGCCGCCCACCACCAGGTCCAGGCCGGTGACGGCACGTGCCATTTCCACATCACCCGGGGCCTGAATGCCATGCTGGCCGTTCGCGTAGTGGCCCATGTGGGTGGCAGCGATCACCACGTCAGCTTGTGCGCGCAACTCGGGCACCAGTTTGGCGGCCTCGCGGATGGGGCTGCGAAATTCGATGCCACGCATGTTGTCCGGGTTGCCCAGCTTTTGGGTGTCTTCGGTGGTGAGGCCCATGACCGCGACCCGCACCCCACCCAGGTTGAAGAGTTTGTAGGGTGCAAAGATGCGCTCACCGCCGCGGTAAATGTTGGCCGACAGCATGGGGAAGGTTGCCAGTTTGCGCTGCATGGCCAGCACGGCCGGGCTCTTGTCGAACTCGTGGTTGCCAACGGCCATGGCGTCGTAGCCCAAAAGGTTCATGCCCTTGAAGTCGGGGACGGCATCCTGCAGGTCCGACTCGGGCACGCCGGTGTTGACGTCGCCGCCGTCCAATAACAGGCTGTAGCCACCTGCGGCAGCCACCTCGGCGCGTATGCGATCGACCACGGTCTTGCGCGCCGCCATGCCGTACTCCCCATCGCTGTTTTGCCAGAACCGCCCGTGGTGGTCGTTGGTGTGCAGGATGGTGATGGCGTAGGTCGCGTCCTTGACCGCGCCGCTGGGTTCCAGGTTGGCGCAGGCCGCCAGCGCCAGCGCAAGGCCAGCGGTGATGAAGTGCAGTAGGGTTCGCATGGGTCCATATTAGCGGGCCGGTTCTCTGATAAATATACCCAAATTGGGTTAGTTTGTGGCATTATGATTGTGATTTGTGATGAAAAGTGCCTCTAGCCCTCGTAAAATATGTGTGTATTGCTATCAAAACAGTAGCTTATATGATTGAAGCAAACCTTGATATCCCCACCGCCGATGGCGCCATGAATACCTTTGTGGTGTACCCCGACGAAGGCGGTCCGCACCCGGTGGTGCTGTTCTACATGGATGCACCGGGCAAGCGCGAGGAACTGCACGACATGGCCCGACGTCTGGCGTCGGTGGGGTACTACGTCGTTCTGCCTAATCTGTATTACCGCCGCACGCTTGACTTCGCGTTGACTGAGCGCAGCGAGGCCCAGATGGCAACCATGTTTGCGCACATGGCATCGTTGAACGCCCGAACTACTGCGGTCGATACGGCGGCAATGCTGGCATTTGTGGATGGCCAGCCCGCAGCAAAGGCAAGCCAACTGGGTGCAGTTGGCTATTGCATGAGCGGGCCGTTCGTGGTCTGGGCCGCCGCGCAATTTCCCGAGCGCCTGCGCGCAATCGCATCCATCCATGGCGCCAACATGGCGACGGACGCACCGGATTCGCCGCACCGCATGGTGGACCGCATCCGCTGCGAGAGCTACTTTGCCTGCGCGGAGATCGACCGCTGGGCGCCGCAGGCCGACATCCAGAAGCTGCAGGGAGCTTTGGAAGCCGCGGGCAGGCCGCACCGCATCGAATGGTATGCGGCAGTGGAGCACGGCTTTGTGTTCCCGCAGCGCGGCGCCATCTACAACCGCACCGCGGCCGAGCGGCATTGGGAACGGCTGTTCAGCCTGTTTGACCGCACGCTGCGGACCTAGGTCCCAGCTTGGGTAGGTCTCCGGTCTGTGCGATCATGGGCCCCACTGATCGTCACCAAGCGCAGCAACATGACCCTTATTCCCAGGCGATCGATTCAATTGCGGGTGACGCTGTTCACTCTGGGCGTCTTTCTGCTGAGTATTTGGTCGCTGTCTTTCTTTGCCAACCGAATGCTGCGCGATGACCTGCAGACCATTCTGGGCGCGCAACAGTTTTCTACCGTCACCATCATCGCTGCCGAAGTCAATCAACAGATCGAAGACCGACTTAGGGCCCTCGAAGCCGTTGCCTCCAGTATCGATGCCGCTAAATTGGCCGATGCCCGGGCATTGCAGGCGTTTCTGGAAACACAAAAGGTGTTCCAGCAGCACTTTAATGCCGGGGCCTTTGTCACACGGGCCGACGGCATCCCCATTGCCGACGTGCCGGTGTCTGCCAACCGGCTGGGGCGAGGGGTGGCGGAGCGGGACTACGTGATTGCCGCGCTGAGGGATGGCCGTGCCACGGTTGGGAAGCCTGTACTCGGCAAGAGCCTGGACACCCCCACATTTTCGATGGCGGCGCCCATTCGTGATCGAACGGGTCAAGCGATTGGCGTCCTGGTGGGTGTGACCAGTTTGAATGCTCAGAGTTTTTTGGATGAAGTGACGGACCACCGCTATGGAAAGTCAGGGGATTATTTCATCGCCTCGTTAACCCACCGGATGAATGTCACATCCAGTGACAAGAAGCGCGTGATGCAGCCTCTGCCGCCGGTGGGTGTCAATCCCTATGTTGATCGATTCGTACAGGGCTATGAGGGAACCGTGCGCTATGTGGACCAGCGCGGTATCGAGATACTGGTCTCGGTCAAAGGTATACCCGCTGCCAACTGGGCCATGGTGGCTACCCTGCCGACCCTGGAGGCGTTTGCTCCCGTCCAGGCGCTTCAACTGCATGTACTCTGGGTGACACTCGCGCTGACCTTGCTGGCAGGCTCCGTCACGTGGTGGGTGACCTGGCGCATGCTTAAACGCCAGCTCGCCCCCATGCTGTCTGCAACGCGTGCGCTGGCGCTGCAATCAGAGACGGGTCTGATGGATCAACCGCTGCCCGTGGCCCGCGATGATGAAGTCGGTGAGCTCATTGGTGGCTTTAACCGGTTGCTGGGGGCTTTGGGTCAGCGCAGCCGCGCGTTGCAGGACAGTGAAGCCTACAACAAAGTCCTGTTTGCGGGGTCGCACATTCCATTGGCGGTGCTGGACCCGGATACGGGCGCGTTGGTGGACTGCAACCAGGCAGCGCTCGACATTTACCAGCTGGGCAGTCGCGAAGAACTCTTCAAGATGACGCCGGTGGATGTGTCGGCTGCAACCCAATACGACGGGCGCGGCTCTGCGGAGGCCGCCGCGGAGCACATTCAGGCGGCTGTGCGCAAGGGCGCACATGTGTTTGAGTGGCGCCACCAGCGACCCAGCGGGGAGATATGGGACGCCGAAGTGCACCTGATGGCGTTTCAGCATGCAGGAAAGACCCTGTTGCAGTTCAGTCTGCAGGACATCAGCGAACGCAAACGTGCAGAAGCGGATCTTAGGGTGGCTGCCACGGCGTTTGAATCGCAGGAGGGCATGGTGATCACCGATGCCGACATGCGCATTCTGCGCATCAATGCCGCCTGCAGTGCGATCACCGGCTATGCGCCCGACGAGGTGATTGGAAAGACACCGCGCGTGTTCAGTTCTGGTCGGCATGATGCAGCGTTTTACCGACAACTTTGGGACAGTATCAACAGCACCGGTGCCTGGAAAGGCGAGATCTGGAACCGGCGCAAGAATGGCGAGGTGTACCCTGAGTGGGCCAATATATCGGCCGTCAAAGGCGCGAGCGGCGACGTCACACACTATGTTGCCTCCTTCATTGACATATCACTGCGCAAATCGGCCGAGGACGAGATCAAGCACCTGGCTTTTTACGACCCGTTGACCCGGCTTCCCAACCGTCGTCTTCTGCTGGACCGGTTGCGCCACGCAGTGGTCGCCGGGGCGCGCAGTGACAGCGCCGGCGCTTTGCTGTTCATCGATCTGGACAACTTCAAGAACCTGAACGACACCCTGGGCCACGACAAAGGCGACTTGCTGCTGGAATCGGTTGCACGCCGGTTAAGCGCTGCCGTGCGCGAGGAAGATACCGTTGCACGCCTGGGTGGTGACGAGTTTGTCATCATGATGGAGGGTTTGAACCTGCAGCCCGGAGAAGCGGCGGAGCAGGCCCGGGTAATCGCCCAGAAGATCGTCGACGGTTTCCGGGAACCGCACGATCTCAATGGTCTGCGTTACGCCTGTACCGCCAGCATCGGCATCGGTTTGTTTGCGCGTGACAACGATTCGGTCGATGAACTGCTCAAGCGTGCTGATCTGGCGATGTACCAGGCGAAAGCCGCAGGGCGCAATACCTTGCGATTCTTCGATCCCCAAATGCAAGCGATGGTCATGGCGCGCGCGGCACTGGAAGCGGACTTGCGCGAGGGGCTCAAGCACAACCAGATGCTGTTGTACTACCAACCCCAGGTGGATCTGCAAAACCGCATTTCCGGCGCCGAAGCGCTGGTGCGGTGGCAGCACCCCAGCCGGGGGCTGGTGTCGCCGCTGGAGTTCATTCCATTGGCTGAGGAAACCGGGCTGATTCTTGCGCTGGGCCATTGGGTGCTGGAGTCGGCCTGCAAGCAGTTGGTCGTCTGGGCTGGGCAACCCGCCACAGAGCACTTCACGCTGGCGGTCAATGTGAGTGCCCGCCAGTTTCACCAGCCTGATTTTGTGGAGCAGGTATTGGCCGTGCTGGGCGCTACCGGTGCACGCCCGCAACGCTTGAAGCTTGAACTGACCGAGAGCCTGTTGGTCTCCAATATAGAAGAAGTGATCACGAAAATGCTGGCCTTGAAAGCCAAAGGCGTGGGCTTTTCGCTCGACGACTTTGGCACCGGCTACTCATCGCTTTCGTACCTCAAGCGCATGCCGCTTGATCAATTGAAAATTGACCAGTCGTTTGTCCGCGATGTGCTGTCGGACCCCAACGACGCCGCCATTGCGAAGACCATCATTGCGCTGGCCCAGAGCCTTGGTTTGGGCGTCATCGCAGAAGGCGTAGAGACGTTGGCACAACGGGATTTTCTGGCGGGATCGGGTTGCCATGCCTACCAGGGTTACTACATCAGTCGACCCATACCGATTGAAGAATTCACGCAATTTGTATTGCAGTGAGATCGGGCGCATTGGTGAGAGAGTGCAGGGTGATTCAGGTCAATCGTTTGGCCGCCGCCTGGGCCCGGTTTTGCACCCCGAGCTTGGGGTAGATTTTCTTGAGATGGGACTTGACGGTCTCGGCGGTGAGCCCCAGGTTGCGGGCAATCTCCTTGTTGGACAGGCCCTGGGCAATCAGGACCAGGATGCCGTGCTCGCGCGGGCTCAGACCGGGTGAAGCATCTGCTGCGTTGGGTGGGGCTGGGGTGGCGGCGCCCGGACCTGTACCACTGGCCGCGAGCAGGCGCTGCAGAAACGCCCGGACCCCCACGGGTTGGACTTCAGTCTGGGTGCGCCCGATGGCCAGGCGAATCAGCCCATCGGTCGCCACCGGTTGGTCCAGAATGGAACGCAGCGCACCCGCAGCCTGTGCCTGACGGCACAAGTCGATGAACAAGTCCAGGCTCTCCGCGCGACGCCCCAGTGCCAGCCAGGCCAGCGACAACGCGGTTCCGGCGCTGAGCTGGTCCAGCAGCTTGCCGTTGGCGCGAGCCGCATGGAGCAGCCGCTCCAGGCTGGTGGCTGCGGCGGCATGGGCCCCTTCAACCAGGTCCCGCCAGGCGCCCGACAGCGCCAGGCTGCGCTGCAGGTCGGCAGTCGCGTCGCGCGTGCTGTCGGCGGACCCAACCAGTATTTCCATCCGCTCAATGCTGGCGCGTGCGTCTGTCATACGGCCATCCAGCAGCGCGTAGCGGACCCGCTCCATGCACACAGCGGCCTGAACCGGGCTCCAGCCACGCGCCGTGGCGATGCGCTCCGCATCATCCAGCAGGGTGCGGGCCAGCACCAGTTGGCCCTGCCTGTGCGCGGTGCGCGCGGCAATGCGGTAGCAGCCCGACAGGCCGTCGATCGGACCCACCCGCCGGTTGACCTCGAAGTGTTCCGCATTGATGCGCTGCGCATCCACCAGCCGGTCCTGCTCATAGCGCACCAACGCCAGCGTGGGCGCGGGCAGGGCCTGCAGCACATGGCCCCGCGTGCCAAGGGCGGCCCCCAGGGCCATGCCTTCCTCCAGGTAGCGTGCGGCCTCCTCCAGGTGCCCCTGGCGGTACTCGGCCAGACCGAGAATGCTCAGGCGGTAGACCATGGAGGTGCGGTCAGGCACGCGCTGTTCGTGGGAGTCTTGCGCCATCGGTGGCACCACCTGCAACTGCTCCCAGCGCGCAGCCTGCAGATGCGCACTGGCAATGACATTCAGAATGGCATTGGGCACCCAGGGTTGCGCCACTGGCGCGCGCAAATACTGCGCGGCCAGCACACTGGCCGCGTCATAGTCGCCCTTTTCCGCCAGCAGCACGGCACGCAGCGCCGTGCATTCGCTCTGCAGCTTGTTGCGGGATGTGGGGCGGTCCAGTGCGGCGAGTTCGGCCTCGACACTGTCCACCAGGGCCATGGCACGCTCGCTGGCCATGGCCAGGCACAGCGCCCACGCGAATGCCAGCCGCAGGCGTATCGGCTGGGCCACCAGATGCGCGCGCAGTTGCCGCTCCCAGGACAGCAGGGTCAGGATGTCGCCATCGCCCACCAGCACCATGGCGCGCGACTCGATCCAGGCCAGGGCCCGGCCCACGTCGTGCGCCGCCAGCGCGTGGTGAATGGCCTCGGACCACAGCGACTGTGCGGCAAACCACTGTGCGGCCCGCTGGTGCAGGTCGGTCACATCCAGACCCGCCTGGGTGCAGGCGCGCTGCTCCAGAAACTCCCGAAACAGGGGGTGCAGCACAAACCAGCTGCCACGGTCGTCCTGGCGGCTGATGAACAATTGCAGGTGCTCAATGCGCTCCAGCATGGCTTGGCCATTGGCACATGCGCCCATCGCTTCCACCAGTGCCGCGCACTGCCGGTCGGTGATGCACACGCGCTCCAGAAAGTCCACCAGCGCTGGGTCCAGGCGCTCCATCAAATCGGAAAACAGGCTGGAAATCGGACGCAGCGTGGCGGGCAGCTTGCCCAGGTATTGCTCGGGCCGCCCGTGGCTGCGCAGCGTGGCGACGGC
The DNA here is from genome assembly GCA_903853895.1 of uncultured beta proteobacterium. Classification (GTDB taxonomy): domain Bacteria; phylum Pseudomonadota; class Gammaproteobacteria; order Burkholderiales; family Burkholderiaceae_C; genus Allorhodoferax. Next base: position 19,313 of record CAINUX010000035.1, read on the forward strand.
CGCGCGCAGCGCCGCAATCCAGCCACCGGTCAGCGTGTGCAGTGCCGGCGCCTGGTCCGACAGCGCGTGCACGAACTCGCCCTTTTGCAGCAACAAGTCGGTCTCGGCCACATCAAACAGCAGCGCGCGCGCGGGGACCTCGATGACGCCGTCACGGGCGCGCAGTGTGCCCAGGTTGAGTGCGATGGTCTCGCGCGACAGCAGCAGCACGTGCAGGTTTTCAGGCGCATAGCGCAGCAGGAAATCCATGGCCGCGAGGATCTGCGCGTGGGTCACCAGATGGAAGTCATCCAGAAACAGATACACCTCTTGCGGCAAACCGCCCAGTTCTTCGAGCAGCCAGCCCAGACGGGTTTCCATCGGAACCGAAAAAGTCGCCGACAGCGCACTGCCGGTGCTCTGCGCGGCCTTGCCCAGGGCCTGGGCGATGGCCGCGTCCACGTAGTCCAGAAAGCGTTCGGGCTCGTCGTCCTCGGGGCCCAGCGACAGCCAGGCCACGCTGGCCCCGGTGCCGGCCAGCGCGTCCACCCAGGACACGGCCGCCGTGGTCTTGCCGTAGCCCGGCGGTGCCACCAGCAGCGTCAACGGCCGGTGGCGAATAACGTCGAGGTAAGCGTCCAGCCGCGCACGCGGAATAACACCACGCGAACGCCAGGGCGGGCGGATCTTGACGCCCAGCAGTGGGGCCGCCTGTTCTGCCGTGCGCCCCCCGATCGGGGGATTTAACTCCCCCGCCGGCGCTTGCATCATGGGACTTTTGGGGCGACCGACCATCAGGCGGGCAATTTGGACACACAGATCATTCAGAAGTATAAGGACGCAGCGTCCGGCCCTGCGATGAACCGGCGCCTGGGGTCGACGGAGGCCATTTATTACCTGCTGGACTCGCTGTACTGCCTGAATTTTGTAGTTTTCGCGGAGATGGGAGGGGCGCTGGAATTGAACCGTCTGAACCACGCTTTGCACGCAACGCAGCAGGAAAAGCCGCTGCTGCGTGCGCGCATTGCGCAGGTGGACGGTCACCCGTGCTTCGAAGCCGTGTCCATGCAACGGGCGCCCCTGAGGGCCCAGGTGCAATCCCTGCGCAATTGGCGCCTGCGACTGGCGGCGCAGCTGAACACGCCGTTTACGGGGGAAGCGCCGTTGGCCCGGTTCTTCTGGTTTGGCGGCCGCAGTGGCCAGTCGGTCGCGGCAATGGTGTTTCACCATGCCATCGCCGACGGGAAGTCCGGCGCCCAGGTGCTGCTGGACGTGCTGCGGCGCGCCGGCGGCGAAGACCTGCCGCTCGCCTTGCGGGCCGCCCGCCCCAGTGCCCAGGATCTGGACCCCATCAACGCCAAGGGGATGGTGGAGAGCGCGGTGCAGAAGGTTGGGTTCTGGTTGGGGCAGGGCCGGGCGACGCTGAAGTTTGCCCGTCAGTTGCCCGGCTATGACCCGCAGCTGCGCTGCGGGCGCAGCATCCAGGCCATCCCCTACACCCTGTCCCCGGAAAAGGGGCTGGCCCTGCTGGTAGCCTGCCGGGCCCATGGCACGACGGTGCATGGTGTTCTGGGGGCGGCACAGATTCTGGCGATAAACAGCGAATGCGGTGAGCCCGAAGAGCGCCACTTGGCCCTGACCTCGCTGGCCGATTTGCGCGGAGTTCTCAGCGACCGCCTGAGCGCCGACGATCTGGGGCTTTACATCGCAACCCTGACCACGGTCCACGCGGTGGCGGCCAGTCCGGATCTGTGGCAGCTGGCGAGAAACATCAAGTCCCAGCTGTCGCAGCTGCTCCACAGCGGCGATGCCAATCTGATCCACTCCGTCTATCCGCGGGCCTCTTTGCTCCCCACCTCACGCCACAGTGCTCGCATGGTGCAGGCCGCCGCCGCCCTGGGCCCCCCTGCGTCCATGCTGACCAATATCGGCAACCTGCAGCCACTCACGCTGCGCAATGGCGCGCGCATCCGCTCGCTGGCCTTCATGGTGTCACCACCGCCACAGCACCCCATCTGCGTCACGGTTGCCGGGTACGCCGGGGGGCTGCATCTGCACCTGCTGTATGACCAGACCAAGCTCGGCGACGCACAGGCACAACGCATCGGCAATGCCTTGATCGGTTTCATCAACGCTGCGATTGACACATCCAACCTTTCCGAGAAAACATGAACACTCCCTTTCTCAGCTTCGATGAGCGCGCCGCCATCAACGGTGGACGCTGGTTCTCCGCGTTGTCGGCACCACTGAAGCACGACATCTTGCGCTGCGCCTATGTGGAGCGCTACCGCGATGGCGAACTGATCGCAGCGCGTGGTGAACAGCCAGAGGCCTGGTTGGGCTGCGCCAAAGGGGCCTTGCGCGTGGGCTCCAGTTACTCGTCAAGCAAGCACAGCACGCTGCGCTATCTGGAGCCGGGCACGTGGTTGGGTGACGTGTCCATTCTGGATGGCGATTGTCACACCCACGACGTCTATGCCCACGGCAGCTGCACGATTGTGTGTGTTGGCAAGGCAGACTTCAAGCGCATTCGGGCGCAGCATGTGGAACTCTGTGAGGCCCTGCTGCGCCGCAATGCCCAACACATCCGCACACTCTATGGCCGCCTAGAAGACCTGAACACGCTGCCGCTGCGGGTGCGACTGGCCAAGCAGCTGTTGCAACTGGTGCGCCGCCATGGTGTGCCCGCATACGGCCACCCGAATGAAGTGCGCATTGGCATCCATTTGGCGCAGGAAAGTCTGGCGCAGTTGCTGGGCGCGTCGCGCCAGCGGGTCAACATGGAACTCAAATCCCTGGAGCGGGACAACGTCGTCCGCATCCAGCAACAGGGCTTGATCGTTCGCAACCACGCAGCCTTGCTGCAGATGGTTGGGCAGAGCGTGGCGCTGGCGGCTTAGCCGCAGGGTCCCGCCCGCGGCGTCTATGAGGTGCCTGGCCACACCACCGATTGCCCTTGTCCTTGCCATGCCGCGTACTGGCTGCCATAGGCCTCTTCAATCTTCATGCGCTTGACCTTGAGAGTAGGCGTGACAAAGCCATTCTCCGGCGTCCATGCGGTGGTGATGGCCACCAGAAAGCCCAGCTTCTCGTGCGGCTCCAGTCGGGAGTTGACCATTTCCAGATGCCCGGCCAGCGATTCGGTCAGGGCCTGTTTGGCTTCGGCGGCTGCGCAGCGGGCCACGGCGTCCTGCGACAGCATGACCAGGGCCAAGGGCTGGTCCAGGTTGGCTCCGGTTACCGCGCAGGCCTCAATGTCGGGGTGCAGTACCAGCAAGTCTTCAATCGGGGCGGGTGCCACGTATTTGCCCTTGCTGGTTTTGAAAATGTCCTTGACGCGTCCCGTGATGCTGAGGAAGCCCTGCGCATCGCTGCGCCCTTTGTCACCCGTGCGCAGCCAGCCATCGGTCGTCATCGCGTCGGCCGTGGCCACGGGGTCGCGGTAGTAGCCCTGCATCACCGCTGCGCTGCGGATCTGGATTTCGCCGGAGATGGGGTCAATGCGGCTCTCGACCATCTCGTAGGGCAAACCCACGGAACCAATCTGGCGCGAGCCCGGCAATGTGGAGTGCGACACGCCGCAGTTTTCCGTCATGCCATAGACCTCGATCAGATCCAGACCCAGGTCGCGGTACCACTGCAGCACATCGGCTGGCATGGGTGCCGCGCCGCCGGCGGCCAGCCGGCATTGGTCCAGCCCCAGACCTTTGAGAATCTTGCGGCGCACCAGGCCCCCGATCAGGGGTATTCCCATCAGGCGCTTGAGCTTGTGCGCTGGCATCTTGGCATGCACGCCCTGCTGGAACTTGACCCACAGACGCGGCACCGAAAAGAAGATCGTGGGCCGGGCCCGCTGCAGATCCTGAACAAAGGTGTCCAGTGCCTCGGCAAAGAAGATGTGCCCACCGTAACGCAGGGCACCCTGCTCGATCAGCATGCGCTCGGCCACATGGGCCAGTGGCAGGTAGGAGATGTAGCGGTCGTTCGCATCCATGTGCACGCGCCGAGTGGCGCTGGTCACGCCCCAGGCCATGGATTTGAAGGTCTGCACCACACCCTTGGGTTTGCCCGTGGTGCCCGATGTGTAGATGATGGTGGCCACCGCGTCCATGGGGGGCGCCGGAGTTCCCTGAAGCGGGGCACTCGTGACCATCAGATCGGCCCAGGCCAGGGCCTGCATCTTGGGCGCCAGTGGCAAGGTGATCAGCGGTACGCCGGCAGGCACACCGGTTCGCAGGTTCGCAACATCATCCATCTTGCCCACAAAGCAGGCGCGGGCCTCACTGTGGTTCAGGATATACGCCAGCGCGTCGCCATTGAAGGTGGGGTAGATCGGGACCGAGATGTAGCCGGCCATGAAAATGGCCAAGTCGGCCAAGATCCAGTGGGCGCTGTTCTTGCCGATGATGGCGACCCGGCTGCCCTCGGGCCAGCCTTGCGCCTGTAGCCAGGTGGCCATGCGGCGCACCTGATTGGCCGCCTCGGCCCAGGTGATGTCCTGCACAGCACCGCCGCCGACCGGCTGCGTCAGGTACACCGATTGGGAGCGCTCGCGCTCCCAGCGGTAGAGGCATTGGAGGGGCAGGTCGTTGGGGGATACGGTGATGGGTGCGGTCATGCGTGCATTCTGTTAGCGCCGCCTGGCTGCGGCAATGGTGTTGACCCTAGGTGACGTGCATTGTTGAACCCGTTTGACGGCCACTCCCGGGCCAAACTTTGCCCCCGCAACAGGCACCCAGCGTTTGCAGCGACAATCGTCCCCCTTGTTTCACAAACTTTTTTGCTTCAGGTTAACGCTTAGACATGTCCCCTACGACTACTTTCACGGTTCGACCCGCCACACTGCGCGATGCAAAGGCCATCACCGAACTGCACAATGCCACCGTGTGCGAGGCCTTCAAGTCCGCCACGCCCAATGCGCCCGTACCCGTAAGTGCGCTGGAAAAACCCCAGTCCTATTGGCGCGAAGCCATCGAATACGCAGAACCCCAGGTGCAAGTGGCACTGGATGGCGACACCATCGTCGGCTTTGTGGGCTTTGACCGCTCACGCGACAAGGGCACACCCCAAACCATGGGTGAGATCTGGTCCATCTATGTGGCCTCCAGCCACCTGGGCCAAGGCGCTGGTCTGGCGCTGTGGGATGCCGCGCGCGAAGGGCTGATGGAAGAGGGCTGCACCCACGTCACGGTGTGGATACCCATCTCCAATGACCGTGCACTGCGCTTCCACGAGCTGGCCGGCTTCAAGCGCGAACCCAGCAGCGCCAAGACCGTGCCCATCGGCACGGCGCGGGTTGAAGAGATTCGGTTGAAGCGGGCTTTAAGCTAAATCGACCGATAGCCCTCGTGGAATGTGGGTAAGTAGCTACTAAAAGTAGAGCAATTTCCGTTCGAATTGAAACCGGAAGTAGCGCATTTTTCAATGTGTTCGCAGCAGAGTTTGGGGCAGTGGCCCCCGCCTCATCTGTCCTGCTGGCCAGCAAATCGGCGGGGACCACTGCCCCAAACTCAGCTGGGGTGAGTGGTTTGATGGCGGACTGAAGACTGTTGTGGGGCGGGAGCGATCACCAAATTCATGACTCAAAGAGCTATTTAGCTTCGACCCTGACTTGGCTAGGAGCCTACATTGCGACTTCCCTTTTCCGTTCAAGTGTTCCTAGTGGCAATCCGGGGACCTGCGTTGTCGGTGCTTCTTTTTCAGCGCAATGCACTTCCGGAGCTAGCACTTCCCGATTTTTGGCAAGGTGTTTCCGGAGCACTTGAGCCAGGGGAATCCTTTGAAGCTGCGGCGATTCGAGAAGTTCTCGAAGAGACATCAATTCAGCTTGAATCGGTCCAGGCGACCGGGTTCGAGCATGTCTTTCCTATCAAGCCCGAATGGCGCGCAAGCTATGGACCAGAGCCCTTATATGTTCGGGAGAAGGTGTTTTATGCAGTCGTCTCCGAATCATCTGCTCCAATCCTCTCACGCGAGCACAAGGCGTTTCGTTGGTGCAGTGAGTCAGAGGCCCTTACATTGCTCAGCTTCGCCAACAATGCGCGGTGCGTTCAGTCGGTATTCCAAGCGCTCAGCAGTGCTGGCGCATGACACTTGTTTTCAGGCCTTTAGTGGCTGCGTACATTCGAGACCGCAGCCACTATGGGGCGTAGCCTGCCATAGGATTTGGCGCCGCGAGTGACTCTTACAGGCGAATAGCCGGCCTTACCAAGAAGGCACGCGGGTCGCAGGCCGACGTGGCACTCAGCTACGTTCGTGTCCCCCGCAAAGGGCTGCGCCCTCTGCTCCTCCTTTACCTCACTGCGCTGAATGCCACGCCGTCCTGCGACTGCCTGCGGGCGTGGTGTGGAACGGGTATGAAAGCATTAGGCATTGAACTTTGGCGCGCCATTGCTGCAGTCTGACGGTGACAACGGGGTGGATGGTGCAGTGAGGTAAAGGCGGAGCCCGTAGGGCGGGGGACACGAACGGAATCATCTACCCTGTTGTCATCGGCGCGCATACAGCCATTGCGACAAGGACTGCTTTCGCTAAACCGGGTACGTCTGCCCCTCATTTAACATCGGCACTCAAGGCGGATGGTGGGGCTTGCCAGTCCGTCCGCGAAGAGTGCCGGAGCACGTAAGTCACGCCGTCCGCCTGGCGCGACGCACGGGCCAACAAGACTGACTCACTTCAAGTGAAACAGGCCGCTAGCCCTCGTGGAATAATGGTTATTGGCTACTAAAAACGTAGCAATCACCCAGCCACTCAGCGGGTCACTGCTTGCGCACTATCGCGCTACCAATCGAATACCCCGCGCCAAACGAGCAGATCACACCCACTTCGCCGGCCTTGAAATCGGCCTTGTGGCGGTGGAAGGCGATGATGGAGCCGGCCGATGCGGTGTTGGCAAACTCATCCAGAATCACCGGTGCCTCATCGGGCGTGGCGTCACGGCCCAGCAGCTTGCGGCTGATCAGCTGGTTCATCGCCAGATTGGCCTGGTGCAGCCAGAAGCGGCGCACACCGGTTGCAGCCAGTTCGTGGGATGCCAGGTGGCTGGCCATGTGCTCGGCGGCCATGGGGCACACTTCCTTGAAGACCTTGCGGCCCTCTTGCTTGAACAACTGGTCGCGGTCTTCCGGGTCGCGGTCTTCGGCACGCGACATAAAGCCGGCGTTGTTGCGGATGGCGTTGGAAAACGTGGTCTGCAGGCGCGTGCCCAAAATTTCGAATGCACCTGGTGGCGCCAGGTCCAGTCGTTCCACCAAAATGGCGGTGCAGACATCGCCAAAGATGAAGTGGCAGTCGCGGTCCATCCATGCCAGGTGGGCCGAAGTGATTTCGGGGTTGACCACCAGAATGGCGCGGGCCGCGCCCGAGCGCACTGCGTTGAACGCCATCTCCAGCGCAAACGTCGCGGACGAGCAGGCCACGTTCATGTCAAACGCATAGCCGTTGATGCCCAGGGCGGTCTGGATCTCGACGCCCATGGCGGGGTAGGCGCGCTGCATATTGGCGGCAGCGCAATAAACGCCGTCCACATCGGCGGCAGTCTTGCCGGCGTTGGCCAGCGCATCCTGAGCGGCCTTGACGGCGATCTCGGCCATCATCGAAATTTCGGTATCCGGGCGGGCCTTGAACTCCGGGCGCATGCGCCGCGGGTCCAACACGCCGGACTTGTTCATCACGTAGCGGCGCTTGATGCCCGAGGCTTTTTCGATGAACTCGACATTGGAGTCAGTGATGGCGGTTCGGGTGCCGGCGGCAATCTCGTCGGCGTATTTGGCGTTTTCGAGTGCGGCGTAGGCGTTGAAGGCGACCACCAACTCTGCATTGGTAATGACTTCGGGCGGCGTAAAGATGCCTGTGCTGCTGATGGCGACGCGGTGCATAGTAAGGAGCTTCTTGTAAGGGGTTGTGTCGGCATTTCCGATGCCGCGCTGATTATGCGCCGGGTTTTGGCAGGGACGGTGCAGTCGCCGCCGTTACACGGCAAGGGGAAACCCGGGCCTGAAAGCGGCTAACCTCGCGGGATTTCAAGGAGACTCGCCATGACCCTATTCCGTGCCTGGGCCGCCCCCCGCGCTGGCAGCCCCCTGGAGCGCCTGGATTACGACCCCGGCACGCTGCACCCTGAAGACGTGGAAATTGCCGTGGAGTACTGTGGCGTTTGCCATTCCGACCTGGCCATGGTTGACAGTGAGTGGTTCCCTGCCAGCTATCCCTTGGTGCCGGGCCACGAAATCATTGGCACCGTGGTGGCCGTGGGCGACCAGGCCAAGGGCATCACCGTGGGCCAGCGCGTGGGGCTGGGCTGGCACAGCAAGAGCTGCTGCCATTGCAACTTCTGCATGGGTGGCGAGCAAAACCTGTGCGCCAAGCGCCAACCCACCATCGTCGGGCGCCACGGCGGCTTTGCCGACAAGGTGCGTGCACACTGGGGCTGGGCATTGCCTATACCCGATGGCGTGGACCCGGCCAGCGCCGGCCCGCTGATGTGCGGCGGCGGCACGGCCTTCTTGCCCTTTGTGATCCACGGCATCAAGCCCACCGACAGGGTCGGCGTGGTCGGCATTGGCGGCCTGGGCCACTTGGCCGTCAAGTTTGCCCGTGCCTGGGGCTGCGAGGTGACGGCGTTCACGTCCACTCCGTCCAAGCGGGAAGAAGCGCTTCTGCTGGGCGCACACAAAACGGTCAGCAGCGTCGATGTGAAAGAGCTGAAGGCGATTGCCGGCACGCTGGACTTCTTGTTGGTCACCGTAGGCGCCAGCCTGGAGTGGGACGCACTGATCAACACCCTGGCGCCCAAGGGCCGCCTGCACATGGTGGGGGTGGTGACCGAGGCCATGAAGGTTCGCACCGGCGGCCTGCTGTCCTGGCAGCGCAGCATCTCGGCTTCGCCCACACCGTCGCCCGTGGTGTTGACCAAGATGATGGAGTTCTGCGCGCGCCACGGAATAGCGCCTCAGGTGGAGCATTTCCCGATGAGCAAGATGAGCGACGCGCTGGATCATTTGCGCTCGGGCAAGGCGCGGTATCGGGTGGTGCTGGACGCGGATTTCACTTGAGACCTTAAGGCAAATCGGCCGCTAGCCCTCGTAAAATAAGCACATGTTGCTATTGATTCGATACCATGCGGCCGTTTGACTTTGCGCGTGCTCTGGCCTGCACGGTCGAGCTTGCCACCGCCTTTGATTACTTCACGATTGGTGGACCGCGCATCGCCATGTCGGCACGCAACCTGGCAATGCGATTGGGCCCACAGGACCGTGTGCTGGATGTGGGTGGGTTCAAGCAGGCGCGCGACGCCGTGCTCGCGGGCTTCACCGATTCCCCACCAGACTGGCACATCATCAATGGCGAGACGCTGCTGAACCCCGGCGCGGATGCCGCCCGCTACTTTGATGCGCGCCTTGACCGGCTGCCGTTTGATGACAACAGCTTCGATGCCGTGGTGTGCTGGGAAACCGTCGAGCATCTTTTCACCATTCGTGCGGATGGCGTGGTCTCGTGGGACGGTGTCGTCTTCGCCTGCCAGGAAATGGCCCGGGTGCTAAAACCGGGTGGTCTATGGCAGGTCACCACCACCAACCGTTTCTGTCCACGCACCTACTGGTGCTTCAAGAACGGGCTGGCGCCCATGGTCAACGCCCCCACGCTGACCCATATGGGCCACATCTTTGAATTTGCCGGTGAGGATCTGTTGACACTGGCCCGCGGCGCGGGCTTGGGCGGTCTGGACCTGGATTCGTTCAATGCCTATGACATGCACTTTGCCGCACCGCGTGCGCAACAGCTGGCTCCGGAAATGGAGGCCATGCTGGGCCGCCAGCTGTTGCCCCACGAGTGGTATGACACGCTGCAACTGTTCGCCCACAAACCTCTTGGCTAGGGGCGGGCCGCTAGCTTACACCTCGCCGCCAAAGCGCTGGATCAGGTTGTCGATGTACTGTTCGGTCAGTTTTTCGAATTCGGCTTGCACAACGGGTGCGACCACCATTTTCATGAGGGCGGGCAAGGTCAGGGTCAACTCGGCTTCAATGGCCAAAACGATTTTTGTTGATTTCTTTTGGTCGGTGATCTTCCAGTCACCCGATACCAGGGCATTGCCCTCGCCAGCAACCGGCGTCCATACGACCGTGCCCTTTTTCCTGTCACCCACATATCGGGATGCGTAGACGGTTTGCAGGTTGATCTGCCCCAGGCCTATTTTTTCCATTTCCCAACGGTAGGCACCATCCCCCAGGTCCACCAGCTTGTCGACCCCGGGGTAGAAGCTGGCGGATGTTGGTACGTCGGCCAACACGTCGTACACCTCCTTGGCAGTGGCTTTGACAGTAAATTCGTAGCCCAGTTCGAGGTCGACGGTGATGGACATGGTTCTCCTTGTAGTTCAGATGATGCTAGGGGCCGTGGCGCAGGCGTAGCAACGTCAATTGCAGCAGACGCGCATCTGCGCTGGCCCGATGGCGCTGCACACCGCGCTCACTGCTGACCAGTGCCTTGACGGTGTGCCACTGGTCAGCCTGCTGGTCGTCCAGCAAGGCGCGCAGGTTTTCGAGCCTGAAGGCCGGGCTCATATCGGCCGCATCAAACAATGCGCCCAGCCAGCTGTAGTCGTTGGCCCAGCCGTCAGAATAGACCGTCTGCCCGGCCAATTGGGCATTGATGGTGCGGGCCACGTCTGGCACGGCCAGACCGCGCTCCACCAGCAAGGCACGCGGGATATGGTGGGTGGCCTCGGCCTGTGCATCCCAGTGCGTCCAATGCGTTTCCGGTCGAATCAGTGTGCAATAGGCATGGCCATTGGGCAGCACAAAGCCGATCTCGATCGGGTAGCTATTGCGGCCAAAACCAGATGCCTCCACATCCAGCACCGTGGGCGCGGGGTGTGCAAGGGGAATGTGGCTCATGGCCTATTTTTGCCCTGCGCCGGTACGGCGACAATGGGTATTTTCCCGCTGAGTCCATGCACCATGTCCAGTAGCCTGCTTGCCCTGTTAGACGACATTGCCACCATCCTCGATGACGTGGCAGTTCTTTCCAAAGTAGCTGCGCAAAAAACTGCGGGCGTATTGGGCGATGACCTGGCGCTGAACGCACAGCAGGTTGCCGGCGTGACGGCAGACCGGGAGTTGCCAGTGGTGTGGGCGGTGTGCAAAGGCTCTCTGGTCAATAAGGTCATCCTGGTGCCCGCCGCCCTGCTGATCAGCATCTTCATCCCCTGGGCTGTGACGCCGCTGCTAATGGTGGGAGGTGCCTACCTGTGTTACGAAGGTTTTGAGAAATTGGCCCACAAGTTCTTGCACAGCCGGACTGAAGTCCAAGCCCGCGCGAAAGAACTATTGCAGGCATTGGCCAATCCGGCGGTCGACCTGTTGGCGCTGGAGCGCGACAAGATCAAAGGCGCCATCCGCACGGACTTTGTGCTGTCTGCCGAAATCATCGCCATCACGCTGGGCACGGTTCAAAACAGTCCGTGGTTGACCCAACTGGCGGTGCTCAGCGGCATTGCGGTGGCGATGACGTTTGGCGTGTATGGATTTGTGGCTGCCATCGTGAAGATTGACGACGCAGGGCTTTACCTCAGCCGTCGCACTGGTCCGGCTGTGTGGTTGGGTGCCCAGCAGTCGCTGGGCCGTGCCCTGCTGGGCGCAGCACCCTGGTTGATGAAAACGCTGGCGGTGGTGGGAACGGCAGCCATGTTTTTGGTGGGCGGCGGCATTCTGGTGCATGGTCTGGGGCCGCTGCACCATGCGGTGCAGGCTCTGTTGGTCCAATGGGGCGGTGGTGGATTGGACTATCTGGTTCAGACAGTTCTGCCATTGGTCCTGGATGCG
>CAINUX010000036.1 GCA_903853895.1 uncultured beta proteobacterium
CGCTTGGCGGTGTCGCGGCTGACGATGGTGTCGCCGTAGCCGTTTTCCATGGCCACGATGGCGACGGACACAAACTCACCTACTTGAACTTCGAGCTCGCCCTTGTCGCTTTTGAATTCGGACAATGGAACGTAGGCTTCGGACTTGAGGCCTGCGTTAACGACAACGAAGTTGTGTTCGATACGAACGACTTCGGCGGTAACGACTTCACCAATGCGGGTTTCCGAGCGTTTTTGTGACTCTTCAAATAGGTCTGCGAAAGATTCTGACATTTGCTTATGCGGTTTTAACCGCAGGTTAAATCGCGGTTTTTGCCGCGGGTTAAGTTGTTGAACCACACCACCAGTGCGCTGCTGCGCGAGAGGGGTGGTATGGACCGACCAGCCGTTCTAAACGGTTTAAAAAGGCTGTTTGCTTTGCCACCAGTCCAACACCAGATCGACCGATTTTTCAACCGTCAAATCCGAGTTGTCCAGCAACTGGGCGTCTTCAGCGGGCTTGAGCGGTGCAACGGCTCGGGACGAGTCCCTAGCGTCACGTGCCTCCAGGTCCGCGCGAAGAGATGGGAGTGTAGTTGAAATTCCCTTAGAAATCAACTGCTTATAGCGCCGCTCGGCGCGTCGGCTGGCGCTGGCAGTCAAAAAGACCTTGAGCGAAGCCTGTGGAAAGATCACCGTGCCCATGTCTCTCCCGTCTGCCACCAGACCCGGCAGCTGCCGAAAACTGTACTGTAGGGCAATCAAGGCCGCGCGAACCAAGGGGAGTGCGGACACTTTGGAGGCGTTCATGCCCGCTTCCTCGGTGCGGATGGTCTCGCTGACATCCTCTGCACCCAGTAACACGTGGCCGTCGGTGAACTGGATCTGCATCTGTGTGACCAGCTTGGCAATGGCGCCTTCATTGGCGGTTTCGAGTCCAAGTCCGGCCCGCAAAGCAGCTAAGGCGGTGATGCGGTACAGCGAACCGGAGTCCAGAAAGTGGTAACCCAGCTTTTGCGCCAGCACCACGGCTAGCGTGCCCTTGCCGGAGGCGGTTGGGCCATCCACGCAAATCACGGGAATCGACGTCTGTGCGGTGTGGGATACCGAAAACAGGGCTTCAAAGTAGTCCGGAAAGGTCTTTGCCACGCATTTGGGATCTTCGATACGTACGGGGATTCCCGCCGGATTGAAGGCCGCCAACGAAAAACACATGGCGACACGGTGATCGTCATAGGTGTGGATCGATGCGCTGCGCCAGTCAGCGAGTGTTGCGGGCGGGGTCACCTGGATGAAGTCGGCGCCCTCGACCACGGTGGCACCCAGCTTGCGCAACTCGGTGGCCATGGCGATGATGCGGTCGGTCTCCTTGACGCGCCAGCTGGCAATATTGCGCAGTGTCGTGGTGCCGTCGGCGTACAGGGCCATCACAGCCAATGTCATGGCCGCATCGGGAATGTGGTTGCAGTCCAGGTCGATCGCCTTGAGCGGCCAGTTGCCGCGGGCTACCTGCAGCCAGTTGGGGCCGCTCTCGATGTGCGCGCCCATCTGTTGCGCCGCGTCCATAAAGCGGATGTCGCCCTGGATCGAATCGGCGCCTACGCCCAAAATCCTTATGGAATTCTGGCCGCTAGCCCTCGTCGCTATTGCACCTAGCGCTATGAAATAGCTAGCAGATGAAGCGTCGGCTTCCACGTGGATGGCACCCGGCGATTTCAGGCGGCATCCAGCGGGAATGGTGAAACGCTGCCAGCCGTCGCGCCGCACGGTCACGCCAAAGCGCGCCAGCAGGTTCAGTGTGATCTCGATGTAGGGGCGCGAGATCAGCTCGCCGACTACTTCGATGACGATGTCCTTCGCGGCCACCAGGGGCAGCGCCATCAGCAGGGCGGTCAGAAACTGGCTGGAGACATCGCCGCGCACCTGGATGGGGGCGTCCAGTTGCATTGTGGGCATACCAATGTGCAGCGGCGGGAAGCCGTCATTGCCCAGGTAGTCAATGGTGCACCCCAACTGGCGCAAGGCGTCCACCAGGTCGCCAATGGGGCGCTCGTGCATGCGCGCAATGCCGCCCAGCTCAAAGTCGCCACCCAATACCGCCAGGGCGGCCGTCAGCGGGCGCATGGCGGTACCGGCATTGCCCAGAAACAGTTTGGCCTGCGGGTTGCCGAGCTTGCCGTTCAGGCCGTCGATGTGCACGGTTGAGCCGTCCTGGCGGATGCCGCAGCCCAGCACGCGCAAGGCGTCGAGCATGACGCGGGTGTCGTCCGAGTCCAGCAAGTCATGAACCGTGGTGGTGCCTTCGCACAGCGCTGCAAGCAGCAGGACGCGGTTGGAAATGCTCTTGGAGCCCGGAAGGGTTACGGTTCCAGATGCGCCAGCCAGGGGTGGGAGGTCGAGAAAAGCAGTGGAAAACATCAGGGATTGTGTCGGGACGTCATGCTCCAGCTGCCACGGGTGATGCTGGCCTGTTCCAGCAGGCCTTCGAGCGCCTCGGTGTTGCCACTGGAAATCATCAGCTCCAGGGCATGCAAGTTGCGTTGAAAAATCTTGGACTGGGCCAGCAACTCTTCGCGGTTGGACACCAGAATATCGCGCCAAACTTTAGGATCGCTGGCGGCGATGCGGGTGAAGTCTCGAAAGCCAGGGCCTGCCAGCGAGAGATAGTCTTTGCCCTGGGGTTGGCCGGAGATGGCATTCATCAATGCAAACGCGATCAGGTGCGGTAGATGGCTGACTGCAGCAAACGCCGCGTCATGCTGTTCGGGCGACATCTTCAGTACCCGGCAGCCCAGCGCGGTCCAGACGTCGACCGCCTTTTGCAGCTGGACGGTCAAGGTCCGCTCGATTGGTGTCAGGATGACCTGGCGACCGGTGTACAGGTCCGGGTCGGCATTGTCCACGCCCGAAACTTCTTTGCCGGTAATCGGGTGGGCCGGTACAAAGGACCCCACATGCTCACGCAGGGCGCGGCGTCCGGCATCGATTACTTCGCGCTTGGTGGAGCCCACATCCATGACCAGCATCTTGTCGGTGACCAGGTGTTTGATGGCCTTGAAGGTGGCCTCGGTTGCCGCGACTGGCACGGCAATCAGGACGATGTCGGCACCGGATACCGCTAATAGGGCGGAGGGTGCCTCGACGTCGATAACACCCATCAGGCGTGCGCGTTCGGTGGTGCTGGGTGATTTGCTGTAACCCACCACGCGCTTAACCAGTCCCGCGCGCTTGAGCGCGAGCGCAAACGAGCCACCCATCAAACCGCATCCAATCAAGCCAAGCTGTTCAAACATAAGGGTTCCTGAAGATTGGCATCAATCGGCCACCGGGTAGGTACCCAGCACTTTGTAAAAGGCGCACAGTCGCTGAAGCTCCTGCAGCGCCAGCGCCACGTTGGGCTGCGAGGGGTGGCCTTGCAGATCAATGTAGAAATAGTATTCCCATTGGCCGGTGCGCGCCGGACGCGACTCGAAACGGGTCATGGATACACCATGGGTCTTGAGTGGCACCAGCAGGTCGTGCACGGCTCCGGGCTTGTTAGGAACGGAGACTATCAGGCTGGTGCAATCTTTGCCGGACGGTGGCGGTGTGCCCACGGTTTGCGGTAGGCAAATGATGGCAAAGCGGGTACGGTTGTAGGCCTCGTCCTGGATTGCGTGGGCGGCAATGTGCAGGCCGAACTGGGTCGCTGCGCGCTCGCTGGCCAGTCCAGCCCATGCCGGGTTGGTGGTGGCCAGACGGGCCCCTTCGGCGTTGCTGGACACGGGGCGGCGCTCTGCATGCGGCAGATGCTTGGTCAGCCATGCCTGGCACTGCGCCAGCGCCAGAGGATGCGCCAGTATCACTTCGATGCCGTCCAGCGAGTTTTCCAGCCGCAGCAGGTTGTGCCGCACCAGCAGGGTGACCTCGCCAATGACGTGCGTCGGTGAATGCAGGAACAGGTCGAGCGAACGCGTGACCATGCCTTCGGTCGAATTTTCGACCCCGACCACGCCGTATTGGGCGCTACCGGCAGCCGTGGCGTGGAACACCTCGTCAAAATTGCTGCAATAGATCAGGTCGGCGGCACCGCCAAAGAACTCAATGGCCGCCTGCTCGCAAAAAGTGCCGGCGGGTCCCAGCACGGCCACCCGCTGCGGTGCTTCCAGCGCCAGACAGGCGGACATGATTTCGCGCCAGATGTCGGCCACATGGGCGTCCTTCAGGGGCCCGGGATTGGCGTTCTGGATTTTGTCGATGACCTGTGCCACGCGGTCCGGCCGGAAAAAGGCGGTACCTTCCAGCTTTTTGACCTCGCCAACTTTCTCGGCCACCAGCGCCCGATCATTGAGCAAGCGCAGCAACTGCTGGTCGATGGCGTCTATCTGGACGCGCAACTCCGACAGGCTTGGAAGGGGCGAACTCGGAGTGTTCACGCTGCGGTTCCGCTGTCCTCGCCCGCGTCGTCTTCACCGGCTGCATTGGCGTCGTTTTCCACAATCCGCTGCAAGCCACTGAGCTTGGAGCCTTCGTCCAGTCCGATCAAGGTGACGCCTTGCGTGGCGCGACCCAGTTCACGGATCTCGCTGACACGGGTGCGCACCAGCACGCCCTTGTCAGTGATCAACATGATTTCGTCGTCCACATGGACCAGCGTCGCGGCGACAACCTTGCCGTTGCGCTCAGATTGCTGGATGGCGATCATGCCTTTGGTGCCACGTCCATGGCGGGTGTACTCGGTGATGCTGGTGCGCTTGCCATAACCGTTCTGGGTAGCGGTCAGCACGCTTTGCTGTTCGTCACCGGCCACCAGCATGGCAATCACCCCCTGACCGTCTTCCAGCATCATGCCGCGCACGCCCCGGGCGCTGCGTCCCAGCGGGCGCACATCATTTTCATCAAAGCGCACGGCTTTACCGCCATCGCTGAACAACATCACGTCGTGCTTGCCGTCGGTGAGGGCAGCTCCAATCAGGTAGTCGCCCTCATCCAGGTTGACGGCGATGATGCCGCCCTTGCGTGGGTTGTTGAATTCGTCCAGAGCGGTCTTTTTGACCGTGCCCATGGATGTGGCCATGAACACATACTGGTCTGCCGGGAAGCTGCGCTTTTCACCGGTCAGCGGCAACACCACATTGACCTTTTCGCCCTCTTGCAGCGGGAACATGTTGACGATGGGGCGCCCGCGCGAGCCGCGTGAGCCTTGCGGTACTTCCCAGACCTTGAGCCAGTACAGCCGGCCGCGGTTGGAGAAGCACAGGATGTAGTCGTGCGTGTTGGCGATGAAGAGTTGGTCGACCCAATCGTCTTCCTTGGTCGCCGTGGCCTGTTTGCCGCGGCCGCCACGCTTTTGCGCCCGGTATTCGCTGAGAGGCTGGCTCTTGATATAGCCGCTGTGGCTGAGCGTGACCACCATGTCGGTGGGCGTGATCAGGTCTTCGGTGGAGAGGTCGTAGGAGCTGTGCTCTACCAGGCTGCGACGTGCGCCCAGTTTGGATTGGCCGAATTCCTGTTTAATGGCTCCCAACTCTTCGCTGATGATGACCGACACCCGCTCGGGCTTCGACAAAATGTCCAGCAGGTCGTCGATCTCCGCCATGACCTCTTTGTACTCTGCCACGATCTTGTCCTGCTCCAGCCCGGTCAGGCGCTGCAGGCGCATTTGCAGAATTTCTTGCGCTTGCGTGTCGGATAGGCGGTACAGGCCATCGCTGCCCATGCCAAAGGCCTTTTCCAGGCCATCGGGGCGGTAGTCGTCGGCATTGATCAAGCCGCCATCGGCGCGCACGCGGGTAAGCATTTCGCGCACCAGCTTGCTATCCCATGGGCGGGTCATCAGTTCGGCCTTGGCCACCGGTGGTGTGGGTGACTCGCGGATGATGCGGATGAAGTCGTCGATATTGGCCAAGGCGACTGCCAGGCCTTCCAGCACATGGCCGCGTTCGCGGGCCTTGCGCAGGTTGAATACGGTGCGGCGTGTCACCACTTCGCGGCGGTGCTGCAGGAAGACTTCGATCAGGTCCTTCAGGTTGCACAGCTTGGGCTGACCATTGATCAGCGCCACCATGTTCATGCCGAAGGTGTCCTGCAACTGCGTCTGCTTGTACAGGTTGTTCAGCACCACCTCGGGCACCGCGCCCCGCTTGAGTTCGATGACCAGCCGCATGCCGGACTTGTCGGACTCGTCCTGGATGTGGCTGATGTCTTCGATTTTCTTTTCGTGGACCAGCTCGGCCATGCGTTCCTGCAGCGTCTTCTTATTGACCTGGTAAGGCAGTTCGTCGACGATGATGGATTGGCGTTGGCCCTTGTCGATGTCCTCGAAATGGCAGCGTGCGCGCATGACCACCTTGCCGCGGCCAGTGCGGTAGCCATCCTTCACGCCATTGATGCCGTAAATAATGCCGGCAGTGGGGAAGTCCGGGGCCGGAATGATTTCCATCAACTCGTCAATCGACGCTTCCGGGTTCTTCAGCAGATGCAGACAGGCATCCACCACTTCGTTCAGGTTGTGCGGGGGAATGTTGGTCGCCATACCGACCGCAATACCGCCGGAGCCATTGACCAGCAAATTGGGCAGCCGAGTGGGCAAAACCAGGGGTTCTTTTTCGGAGCCGTCGTAGTTAGGGCCGAAATCCACGGTCTCCTTGTCCAGATCGGCCAGCAGTTCGTGGGCGATTTTGGCGAGGCGGATTTCGGTGTACCGCATGGCCGCCGCGTTGTCGCCGTCCACTGAGCCGAAGTTGCCCTGGCCATCCACCAGCATGTGGCGCATGGAGAAGTCCTGCGCCATGCGAACGATGGTGTCATACACCGATTGGTCGCCGTGCGGATGGTATTTACCGATGACGTCACCGACGATACGGGCGGACTTTTTGTAGGCCCGGTTCCAGTCGTTGTTGAGCTCGTGCATGGCGAACAACACGCGACGGTGCACCGGTTTCAAACCGTCCCGCGCATCGGGCAGGGCACGGCCGACGATCACGCTCATCGCGTAATCGAGGTAGCTGCGCCGCATTTCCTCTTCAAGGGCGATGGGCAGGGTTTCTTTGGCGAACTGGGTCATGGATGGCTCAAGGCTGTGTCGGGGACAACCTGTGATTCTACGGCCCGCCGGATGTCGCGCATTGGCAACAACTAACTGGATAGTTGGTGTGCTGGCGCACGCTGCGCAAATTGACGCAGGAATTGCTCGCTTGGCTATGGCACAATGTAACGAACGTCCCACAATATGGGGCGTTCACCTATTATTCGCAGCGAAGCTGCAGTTTGTTACGCAAAAGGAACCTCATGAAAAAATTGAATCAGGTAGCAATCGCCATCGCTGCTGCAGTGCTCGCCACAGCCGCCGGCGCGCAAGAAATCCACAACTGGAAGAGCTCTTCCGGCGAAGTGTGGAAGAGCACTTCGGGCCAATGCTGGCGCGATAGCGCCTGGACACCCGCTACCGCGGCTCCTGGCTGCGACGGTGCCTACGTTGCTCCTGCTCCAGCACCCGCTCCAGCACCCGCTCCAGTGGCTGCTCCAGCGCCTGCTGCCAAGCCAGCACCCGCTCCAGCACCCGCTCCAGCCGTTGCTAGCAAGGTGACCTACGCTGCCGATGCATTCTTTGACTTTGACAAAGCTGTCCTGAAGCCAGAAGGCAAAGCCAAGCTGGACGATCTGACCAGCAAGGTCAAGGGCATCAATCTGGAAGTCATCATCGCTGTGGGTCACACTGACTCGGTCGGTGTTGATGCCTACAACCAGAAGCTGTCGGTTGCACGCTCTGAAGCCGTCAAGGCCTATTTGGTGTCCAAGGGCATCGAAAAGAGCCGCGTCTACACTGAAGGCAAGGGCGAGAAGCAGCCAGTTGCTGACAACAAGACAACCGAAGGCCGTAGCAAGAACCGCCGCGTTGAAATCGAAGTGGTGGGTACACGCTCTTCCAAGTAATTGGTCGGGGTTTTACCTCTCTTCAAAAAACCCGCTTCGGCGGGTTTTTTGTTGTCCGCAGAAAGATGGACGGAAGTGTTGATAATTGGGGCATGAGTAACACATTGAACGCAGATCCGGCCGAATTGGCCAAGTTTTCCGAGTTGGCGCATCGTTGGTGGGACATGGAGAGCGAATTCCGGCCGCTGCACATGATTAATCCGCTGCGCCTGGACTGGATTCAATCCATTTGTCCCGTGTCAGGCTTGCGCGCGCTGGACGTCGGCTGTGGCGGTGGCATTCTGGCCGATTCCATGGCGCGCCGCGGTGCAGACGTGCTTGGCGTCGACCTGTCGACCAAGGCGCTCAAAGTGGCGCAGTTGCATGCGCTGGAAGCCCAGACGCCCAATGTGGCCTACCGCGAAGTCAGCGCCGAGGCACTGGCCGCTGAAGCCCCGGGTTCGTTCGACGTGGTGACCTGCATGGAAATGCTGGAACACGTGCCGGACCCCGCTTCCGTCGTGCGTGCCTGTGCAGAACTGGTCAAACCCGGTGGCTGGGTGTTCTTTTCCACGCTGAACCGCAACGCCAAGTCGTTCCTGTTTGCCATCGTCGGGGCCGAATACGTGCTCAACATGCTCCCGCGTGGCACGCATGAATACGCCAAAATGATCCGGCCCAGTGAACTGGCGGGTTACTGCCGACAGGCCGGTCTGGATGTACTGCGCACCAGTGGGATGGAGTACAACCCGCTGACCCAGCGCTACTCCATGAGCACCGATACCAGCGTGAACTACCTGTTTGCAACCCAAAGGCCGCTCAAGGACTGACCCGCATGGTGTTTTCGGATATTGCAGCCGTCCTGTTCGATCTGGACGGTACGCTCATCGACAGCGCGCCCGACCTGGGCGCGGCAGCCAACCAGATGCGCGTGGCCCGCGGCATGTCTGTGTTGCCGCTGGAATCGTACCGCCCGATGGCGGGTGCCGGCGCGCGCGGTATGGTCGGCGTTGCGTTTGGTGTCGGGGCAGATGACCCGGCCTTTGTGGCCTTGCGTGAAGAATTTTTCTCCAACTATGCGGCTTGTATGACACAGCGCACAGTGGCCTTCGACGGTGTTGCGCAGTTGATTGCCGATTTGGAGCTCAGGTCCCTGCCTTGGGGCATAGTGACCAACAAATCGTCCCGCTTTACCGATCCGCTGACCCAGGCGATGCCGTTGTTCGCTGGTGCTGGCGCAGTTGTGAGTGGCGACACGACGCCCCACGCCAAGCCCCATCCGGAACCGTTGTTCGAGGCAGCGCGCCGCCTGGGCGTAGACCCTACACAGTGTGTTTATGTGGGAGACGACGAGCGTGACGTGGCAGCAGGGTTGGCCGCCGGCATGAAAACCGTGGCCGCGACCTACGGTTACCTGGGTAACAAGACCGAAATCAAGGGCTGGGGCGCCCACGCCGAGATAAATTCTCCGCTGGCGCTCTTGCAATTGCTGGCAAGCGCCTAAAATAGTTAACTTGGGGCTGCACTGGTTTCGACGTGGGTTCGGACGCGCAGCAGGGCATGTCGAGGTTCTGTCACCTCGTAAAACCGCAGAAAAAAACTAACTGCAAACGACGAACGTTTCGCACTCGCCGCTTAATTGCGCGTGAGCCTCACAACAGCAAGCCGATAGGCTGGGCAAGGGTAGTCAGATCGCAAGGTCGGGCTGTCCAGGCTGTGGGGTAATTTCATTCGGCTGGGCCCGCCTTGGGTAACTTAGGGCGGGTCGAGAAAATAGGTTGCTGGCGTTTTGCATAGCGTGCCACTGCGCGATGCAAAAGGCGAGACTCAAACCAGACGGCTACACATGTAGAACTGTTCGAAGAAGGCTTGCGGACGCGGGTTCAAATCCCGCCAGCTCCACCATA
>CAINUX010000037.1 GCA_903853895.1 uncultured beta proteobacterium
CGGTAGCTCGGCGCCGTAGGAGAAGAGCAGCAGTGCAGCCGACAGCATCAAAATGGCGATGGCACCGCTCTTCATCAGGCCGCTGCCCGGACGAAGGTAGGCAAAAACCATCAGCACGAGGCCGAGGCTGATGCTCAAGGCGCCGGCGATGAGGTAGAGCGTGAGTGTGCTGAAGTTCACGATGACCGGGACTGAAATTGAATGTCGATTTTTTGGGGTGCCCAAAGTATCGCATTCTGGTTCAATACGCCAGTGGCAGAAAGTTGCCCTGTCTCTGCGGCTAGCACACCGCCATTGGAGCGCTGCTATGACGAAATCCGCGGACGATAGCTGTCTTGAAAATCATGAAACTGGTTTGCCTGCAAGCTGTCCGCTGTGAACGACTGGTACCGCCCCAAAACCGACTTCGGCGGCCCGGAAAAGTTCCATCGGCAAGAAACTCCATGGCTGAGTAAGTGAGCGTCTTCCACTGACACCTTGAAACTATCAAATACATAGCAGTAGATCCATATTTCACGGGGGCTAGCGGCGGATTTTGCTAGAACAAAATCTACAAACAACCCATCATCACCATTCGCTGACCTGACCTTACTGCTCCGCCCGCAGTCGCTCAAACGTGGTCCAGAACTGCGCATCCTGCGTGGTCGCAAAGTTGATACGCATCAGCGTGCTGGGCTGGCGTTCGGCGTGGAACAGGGCACCGGGAGCCAGCAGGTAGCCTTCGTCGAGCATGCGCTGGGACAGCGCGTCGGTGTCCACCCCGGTCTCGACCCAGCCAAACAAACCGGCGGGGGGCGATGCAAAGCTGCAGCCATGCGCCAGAGCCAGCTTGACGCTGCGCGCGCGGGCCTGGTCCAGCCGGGTGCGGATGCGCTCGGCGTGGCGGCGCAGCTGGCCCTGGTCTATGCACCAGGCCAGCGCCTTCTCCAACAGCGCGGGCGTGGTCAGGGTGGCCAGCAACTTGGTGTCGACAAAGGCCTCGACCAGTGCCGTGGGTGCCGCCAGAAAACCCACGCGCCAGCCGGGTGCCAGAATCTTGGCAAATCCGCTGACATAGATGGTGCGCTGCAGCCCATCCAAAGCACACAGGCGCGTGGCGTGGTCGGGCGCAATGTGGCTGTAGGTATCGTCCTCGACGATGTGGAAGTTGTGGGCATTGGCCAGCTGCAGCACGCGGTGGGCGCTGCCCGGCGTCAGGCAATAGCCAGTCGGGTTGTGGAACACGCTGACACTGACAAACAGCTTGGGTGCATGCAGCTCGCAGTAGCGCGCCATCACGTCCAGGTCCGGCCCGTCGGCGCGCCGCGGCACCGGCAAGATGCGCATGCCTAAGGCGGTCAGGCGGGCAAACTCGATGGCCCAGCCAGGTTCTTCGACCATCACATAGTCCCCGGCACGCAGCAGCGTGCGGCTGACGATGTCCAGTGCATGCGTGGCACCCACCGTGGTGACGATCTGCGCGGGCGCGGCATGCACGTTGTGCGCCACCAGCTTCTGCGACAGGGATTGGCGTAAGCCGCTGTCCCCCGCCGGCTCTCCGTATTGCAGCGAGAGCGATTGCAGCGCAGGGCCGCTGGTGACCTTGCGCACGGCGGCGGGCATGAAGCTTGTCTCCAGCCAGTCGGGCGGGAAGACCCCCATGCCGGGCTGCGGCTTGTCAGACCCGCTCTGGAACATGCCGCGGATCAGTGCCGTCGCATTCACCGGAACGTGCTGCGCCTGAAAACCTCCCCGGGTAACTGGCGACGCTATAATATTGGTAGCTGCATGGGCAGTGTTTTCGAGGGCTACAGCCAATTCCCGCACATAGAAACCGCGGTTTTTGCGGGCCTCGACCAGCCCCTGGGCCAACAGCTGGTCGTAGGCCGCCACCACCGTCGACGGACTCACGCCCTGCTGCTGGGCGCACTGGCGCACCGACGGCAGGCGCGCGCCCGGCGCCAGCAGGCGGGTACGGATGCGCTCGGCAAAACGGGTGCACAACTGCTCGGTGAGCGATTGCGATGCGGTCTTCATCAACATGGCGGGCCTTCGGTTGTGTCTGTGCTGTTCCAAGCAACCATACAGTTTCCGCCAATGAACGAATAACTGTACTGGTCGTGTGTTGATTTCAACTATAAAGTCTGTTGCATGACTTGGCAAGAATTTACGGCTTTACTGGTGCTGGCCACGGCGATGAGTTTCACGCCGGGGCCCAACACGACCTTGTCCACCGCACTGGCCGCCAACGGCGGTCTGCGCCGCGCGATGCCCTTCGTCTGCGCCGTGCCGCTGGGCTGGGGCGCTCTGCTGCTGGTCTGCGCCTGGGGCCTGGGCGCACTGGTGCTGGCGCTGCCACTGCTCAACTGGGCGATCAAGATCGTGGGAGTGGCCTACCTGCTGTGGCTGGCCTGGAAGCTCAGCCAATCCCGTCAACTCAGCGAGGCCAGTGTGGCGGCCCTGACGGTAGGCTTTTGGCAAGGCGTGGCGCTGCAGTTTGTCAACATCAAGGCATGGATGCTGGCGCTGGCCATTGTCAGCGGCTGGATTGCTGGGCGTGGCGAATCGACGCAACGCCTGGCCATCGTCGTTCCCACCATGCTGGCCTTCGCTTTTGCCAGCAACCTGCTGTACGCCACCATGGGCTCCCTGCTGCGCGACTGGCTGCGCGGCCCGCAAGGCTCGGGCGAAAGGCTGCGTCTTTTCAACCGCACCATGGCGCTGGTGCTGCTGGTCACCGCCCTGTGGATGCTGACCCTGTGAACCATACGCCGCGCCAGATCAACCAGGGCCTATGGCTGGGCCTGCTGGGCATCGTCATTTTTTCGGTGACGCTGCCCATGACGCGTCTGGCGGTGGGCACGCCCGATGCGCCCCAAATGTCGGGCGTCTTCATCGCCATGGGCCGTGCCGTCGTAGCCGCCGCGCTGTCGGCCATGTTCCTGATGGCCACCCGCGCACCCATGCCCAGCCGCGCGGACTGGCGCCCTTTGGCCATTACCGCCGCCGGCGTGGTGTTTGGATTTCCACTTTTCACCTCGATTGCCATGCGCTATGTGGAAGCCATGCACGCCAGCGTCATCGTCGGTGTGCTGCCACTGGCCACGGCTGCGGTGGGCGCGCTGCTGCACCGCCAGCGGCCCTCCACAGGCTTCTGGCTGTGCGCCGCACTGGGCAGCGCGTTGGTGGCAGCCTTTGCCGTGCTGCACTCCAACCCGTCATCCGCCAGCACCGCAGAAATATCCATACACGGCGCCGATCTGTTGCTGGTCGCAGCCATGCTGTGCGCCGCCGTGGGCTACGGCTATGGCGCGCGCCTGTCCCACCATATGCGGGCCGAGCATGTGATTTGCTGGGCCCTGGTGATCGCCCTGCCCTTCACGCTGCCGCTTGCGACCGCCACCTGGCCTGGCGTGCCCATGAAGGCCAGCACATGGTGGAGTTTTGGCTACCTCGCAGTGTTTTCCATGTGGCTGGGCTTTTTTGCCTGGTACCGGGGGTTGGCGCTGGGTGGCACGGTGCGCATCAGCCAGGTGCAATTGGTGCAACCATTCTTGAGCATGCTGTTCGCCGTTCCACTTCTGGGTGAGCAGCTCGATGCGGTGACGGTGGGCTTTGGTGTCGCGGTGATTGCCACGGTGTTTGTGGGCAAAAAAATGCCGGTTTGGTAGGGTCGCTGCGATGTACAAAACACCTTCGCCCTCACCTTGCGTGTCACGTCAGGATTTGCGCCTTTCGCTTACACACCTCTGGCCTGCCGGAGTGGGCATGGCAACGGCCCTCATATTGCGGGTACGCAGAAATCGGGCCATTGCCTCACCCACCCCGGCGAGTATGGGCGATGCGGTTCGCCGCCATGAAACCAACACCCCGCGCTGCAAGGGATTGGGGGGTGCCGGGGTCCGATTTCTGCGTACCCGCAGTATGAGGACGCCGGCATACCCCAATCCCTTGCCCCCACAATCTGTGGTGCGCACCGTATTGACACAGAACCCCGGACAATCAACAACCACAAAGCAAAGAGGACCAGACCGATGAAACCCAACGACCTCCCCACCACGCCCTGGACCATGGCCCGCCGCGCCGCGCGCATGAACCCGTCGGTGATCCGCGAAATTCTTAAAGTCACAGAGAAGCCCGGCATCATCAGCTTCGCCGGTGGGCTGCCCTCCAGCAAGACTTTTCCGGTCGCCGAATTCACCGCCGCCTGCGCCCAGGTGCTGGGCAAGGACGCACAGGCTGCGCTGCAATACGCCTCCAGCGAAGGCTTTGCACCGCTGCGCGAGATGGTGGCCGCGCGCCTGCCGTGGGACGTGGACCCTGCACAGGTGCTGATCACCACCGGCTCGCAACAGGGGCTGGACCTGGTGGCCAAAATCCTGATTGACGCCGACAGCCGCGTGCTGGTGGAAACACCCACCTACCTGGGCGCGCTGCAGGCCTTCACCCCGATGGAGCCCGAGATCATCAGCGTGGCCAGTGATGACGAAGGCGTGGACATTGCAGACCTGGCCAGCAAGGTTGGCAGCGGTGCCAACAAGGCGCGCTTCCTGTACGTGCTGCCCAATTTCCAGAACCCCACCGGCCGCACCATGACCGAGGCGCGCCGCGCCGCGCTGGTGGCCAAGGCTGCCGAGCTGGGCCTGCCGCTGGTCGAGGACAACCCCTATGGCGATTTGTGGTTTGACACCCCGCCACCGGCGCCGCTAACCGCGCGCAACCCCGAAGGCAGCATCTACCTGGGCTCGTTCTCCAAGGTGCTGGCACCGGGCCTGCGTCTGGGTTTTGTCGTGGCCCCCACGGCCATGTACCCCAAGCTGCTGCAGGCCAAGCAGGCCGCCGACCTGCACAGCCCGGGCTTCAACCAACGCATGATCACCGAGGTGATGCAGGGCGGCTTTCTGGACCGCCACATTCCGACCATCCGCGCGCTGTACAAAGGCCAGCGCGACGCCATGCTGGCCGCACTCAAAAAAGACATGCCTGCCGACGTGACCTGGAATTCGCCCGATGGGGGCATGTTCCTGTGGGCGCGTTTGCCCGAGGGCATGAACGCGCAGGACCTGCTGCCCAAGGCCGTGGACAAAGGCGTGGCCTTTGTGCCGGGTGCGGCCTTTTACAACGACCACGCCGACCCGCGCACCATGCGGCTGTCGTTTGTGACGCCCGATGGCGATGAAATCCGCAAGGGCGTGGCTGCGCTGGCTGCGGCCATTGCCGAGCACCGCAAGGCCTGACCATGGCGCACACCGTCCATCTGTGGGGTCGCATCAGCTCGCTGAATGTGCGCAAGGTCGTATGGGCCGCGCAGGAGTTGGACATGGCCTTTCAGCGCACCGACGCCGGCATGTCGTATGGCATCACCCGCACGCCGGACTACCTGGACAAGAACCCCAACGCTCTGGTCCCGATGATGGAAGACGGCGACTTTGTGCTGTGGGAATCGAACGTGATCGTGCGCTACCTATGCGCCCGCTATGGTGCGGACCTGGGCCTGTACCCCGAAGACCTGCAGCCCCGCTTTGACGCCGAGCGCTGGATGGACTGGCAGCAGACCACGTTCAACCGCGCCGGTGGACAGGCTTTTTTGCAATTGGTGCGCACCGCGCCCGAGGCCCGCCAGCCGGCACTGGTTCAGGCCTCGGTCGCCGAGACCGAGCCACTGCTGGCCCTGCTGGACGCCCATCTGGCACAGCATGCCTACATGGGCGGCGATGCCTTTGGCATGGCCGACATTCCGTTGGGCTGCGAAATGCACCGCTGGTGGGGCATGCGAAGCGCGCAGTTCGATGCCTGCGGTGTGGCGCGCCAGGAAATTCAGGCCTTCCCCCATCTGCAGCGCTGGTTTGGCCAGCTGCAACAACGCCCCGCCACCCGCGGTGTGCTTGACATCACCTTGTCCTGAACGCAAGAACTTAACCATGCAGCAACGCCCCTTCAAGCAAGTTGACGTCTTTACCGACCAGGCCTACCTGGGCAACCCGCTGGCCGTGGTGCTGGATGGCACAGGCCTCAGCACGGAAGACATGCAGCACTTCGCGCGCTGGACCAACCTGTCCGAGACCACCTTCGTGCTGCCGCCCACGCCGGACGCCGCAGCCCAGGGTGCCGACTACCAGGTGCGTATCTTCACCACCGCTTATGAAATGCCCTTTGCCGGCCACCCCACACTGGGCACCTGCCACGCCTGGCTGGAGCACGGCGGCGTGCCCAAGAATCCCGATAGGGTGGTGCAGGAATGCAAGGTGGGGCTGGTGAGAATCAGCCGCGCCAACAGCCGTGCCGCGTTTGCGGCTCCCGCCCTCAACCGGAAGGACGCGGCACCCGCACTGGTCCAGGCACTGGCCGATGCGCTGGGCTTGGCCCGCTCCAAAGTGCGGGCCAGCCAGCACCTGAACAATGGACCCAGCCACTTTGGCCTGCTGCTCGACAGCACGGATACGGTGCTGGCGCTGGCACCGGACTTTTCGCGGCTGCGCAGCGTCATGCAGGGCGCCGGCATCACCGGCGTTGGCGTGGCCGCCGTGCAGCCCGAAACCGCCACTACCGGCCTGATCGTCCGCTCCAACCGCGAGGCGCGCGCCTTTGCAGGCAGCCCGTCAGCCACCGCCCCGGGACCAACGGACGACCCGGGTCTGGAAGTGCGCTTCTTCTTTGACCACGGCAACGGCATTGGCGAAGACCCGGTCACCGGCAGCTTCAACGCCAGCCTGGCGCAATGGCTGATCGCCCAGGGCCTGGCACCGAAGCGCTACACGGCGTCGCAAGGCACGTGCATTGGCGTGCAGGGCCGGGTCCACATCCACCAGGACGCGGGGGGCCAGGTTTGGGTCGGCGGCGACGCGGTCACCTGCATTACCGGAACCGTGCGACTATGACGGCTGCCACGCCGCGCTTTGTCACTGGCTCGCTGATGCGCCACGTGGTGGTGATGGCGGGAACCGGTGCCATCGGGCTGGTGGCCATTTTCGCGGTGGACCTGATCAACCTGCTCTACATCTCTATGCTGGGCGAGCAGGCCATCGCAGCGGCCGTCGGGTTTGCCGGCGTGGTGGGCTTCTTCATGCTGTCGCTGTTCATTGGGCTGCTAATCGGGGTCACGGCCACGGTGTCGCGCACCATCGGTGCCGGGCACATGCTAGAGGCACGGGCACTGGCCACGTCCAGCCTGGTGCTGGTGGCCGGTATTGCCGCGCTGGTGTCGGGCCTGACGCTGGTGTTCCTGGAGCCGCTGCTGCATCTGCTGGGGGCTAGGGACCGGGTACTGGAGCTGGCGCAGCGCTTTCTTATCATCGCGCTGCCATCCACTGTATTTCTGGGAGTCGGCATGGTCTGCTCGGCGCTGTTGCGCTCGGTGGGTGATGCGCGGCGCGCCATGCTGGTGACGCTGTTGCCGGCCATCGTGACCGCCATTCTGGACCCGCTGTTCATCTTCGGCTTCAAACTGGGGCTGGACGGTGCGGCCATCGTCATGGTGATTGCACGCAGCGTGCTGCTCGGTGTGGGCCTGTACGGCACGTGGCATGTGCACCACCTGCTGGCGCCCTTTGACCGCAGCCGCCTTGCTGCCGACGCACGCATGCTGTCCGTGGTGGCCGGGCCCGCCGTGCTGACCAATCTGGCCACACCGGTGGGCGCTGCCTTTGTCACGCACAGTGTGGCCGCATTCGGTGCATCGGCCGTCGCCGGCCAGGCCACCATCGAGCGCCTGACACCGGTGGCCTTCGGGCTGATCTATTCGCTCAGCGGTGCGGTCGGCCCGGTGTTCGCGCAAAACCTGGGCGCCAAACGGTTCGATAGGGTGCGCGAGAGTTTGCGCGCCAGCCTGGTCTTCATGGTGGTGGCGGTCGCCGCGGCCTGGCTGTTGATGGCGCTGCTGCAGGGGCCGCTGATCCGGGCCTTTTCGCTGGACGGTGTGGCCGCGCAGATGGTGCATGCCTTTTGCAGCTGGCTGGCGGCCAGCTTCTTTTTCATGGGTGCGCTGTTTGTCGCCAATGCGGCCTTCAACAACCTGGGCCGCCCGCTGTGGTCCACCGGTTTCAACTGGGCGCGCGCCACGCTGGGCACCATTCCCTTTGCATGGTGGGGCTCGCACTACGGGCCTATTGAAGTGCTGGCCGGCCAGGCGGCCGGTGCCGTAATTTTTGGCACGCTGTCCCTGGCCTGTGCCTTCTGGCTGACCCGGGTGCTGGGCGAGCCCGGCCGTTAGAACACGAACACTGACACGCCATGCACCCCGCCCCTGCCGCACCAACCGCACCCACGCTGGACCACCTCGTGGTCATGGCGACCAACCTCGACGACGGTGTGGCCTGGTGCGAGGCCACGCTGGGCGTAACGCCCGGCCCCGGTGGCGAACACCCGCTGATGGGCACGCACAACCGCCTGCTGAAGATCGCCACACCCGATTTTCTCACTGCCTATCTGGAAATCATTGCTATCAATCCAGTAGCTGCATCGCCATTACCGGCGAGGGCCAGACGCTGGTTTGACATGGACGATCCGGCG
The DNA here is from genome assembly GCA_903853895.1 of uncultured beta proteobacterium. Lineage (GTDB taxonomy): Bacteria > Pseudomonadota > Gammaproteobacteria > Burkholderiales > Burkholderiaceae_C > Allorhodoferax. Next base: position 8,488 of record CAINUX010000037.1, read on the forward strand.
CTGAAGGCACGTGTCGCGCAGCTGGGGCCGGCGCTGGTGCATGCCGTAGTCAGCGTGACCGACATCCGCACCGCCGTGGCCGCTCTGGGCGCACAAGGCCTGGACCGGGGCGAGGTGCTGCAGGCCTCTCGCCCCACCGACCGCGGCCTGTTGCAGTGGCAGATCACCGTGCGCCCGGATGGCCAGCGGCTGTTCGACGGCTGTCTGCCCACGCTGATCCAGTGGGGGCCCACGCACCCCACCGACCACATGCCGGCCAGCGGCGTGACCCTGCACAGCCTGCGCGTGCAGCACCCCCAGGCCGACACGCTGCGTGCTGCCTACCGGGGCACGGGCTGGACCACGCAGGCGGTCGACACCGGTGCGCCCCGGCTGATCGCAACTTTGCAAACCCCCAAGGGACTCATCGAGATCACCACATGAACCTGCCCAGCCTGCACGACATCGAAGACGCGGCCCAAGTGGTCTACCGCGAATTTGCCGCCACACCCCAATACGCATGGGGCCTGCTAGGCCAGAAGCTGGGCGCCACCTGCTGGCTCAAGCACGAAAACCACACGCCGGTGGGCGCCTTCAAGATTCGCGGCGGCCTGACCTATTTCGACCAGTTGGCAAGGTCCGGCACCTTGCCCCAGGAGGTCATCAGTGCCACACGCGGCAACCACGGCCAGAGCATTGGCTGGGCGGCGCGCGCCCACGGCGTGGCCTGCACCATCGTCGTGCCGCACGGCAATTCGGTGGAGAAGAACGCCGCCATGCGCGCGCTGGGCGTGACGCTGATCGAGCATGGCAGCGACTTCCAGGAAAGCCGGGAGCACGCCATGGCGTTGGCCGCAGACCGCGGCGCCCACATGGTGCCCAGCTTCCACGTCAACCTGCTGCGCGGTGTGGCCACCTACTGGTGGGAGCTGTTCAAGGCCGTGCCCGAACTGGACGTGGTCTATGTGCCCATTGGCCAGGGCTCGGGCGCCTGCTCGGCCATCATTGCGAAGCGGGCGTTGGGCCACAAGGCCCGCATCGTCGGTGTGGTCAGCGCCCACGCCACCACCTACGCGGATTCGCTGGCGGCCGGTCGCGTGGTGGAGGCCCCTGTGACCACGCTGTTGGCCGATGGCATGGCCTGCCGCGTGGCCGATGCCGAGGCGCTGGCCATCCTGCAAGGCAACATCGACCACATCGTGCAGGTGACCGACCTTGAGGTGGCCCAGGCCATGCGCGACATCTTTGCCTGCACCCACAACGTGGCCGAAGGTGCTGGTGCCGCGGCCTTTGCTGCGGCGATGCAGGAACGTGAGCAGTTGAAGGGCCAGACCGTGGGCCTGGCGCTTAGTGGCGGCAATGTGGATAGCGCCATGTTCGCCAACGTGCTACACAATCAATAGCTACATATTCATTATCCACGAGGGCTTGCGCCGAATTTTCCGCACAATCTCCGGCCACAGAAGGACTTGGCGGTGTGTGACGCGTGTGCCGGCGCTCACCTGACGACCGGCAGCGTCAGCGCAGCACGCAGCCCGCCCAGCGGGGAATCCAACAGTTCCACCCGGCCGCCATAGAGCCGCGCCAGGTCATCCACGATAGCCAGGCCCAGGCCCGAGCCCGGCACCTGCTCGTCGGCACGCACGCCGCGGCGCATGACCACATCGCGCTGTGGCGCATCCAGTCCCATGCCATCGTCGTCCAGCGTCAGGGTGACCATGTCGTCGTCCACGTGGGCACTGATCTCAACCAAGTGCGCCGCCCACTTGCAGGCGTTGTCCAGCAGGTTGCCGAGCATTTCCTGCAGGTCCTGCGCTTCGCCGCGAAACGCCAGAGCGGCGGGCCAGGATTGCACGGTGATGGCGAGATCCCGCTGCGCATGGATGCGCTGCATGACCCGCACCAGGCCTTCCACCACCGGTAGCAGCTCCGTCTTGACACCCGGCACGCGGGTGGCGGCGGCGGCCTGGGCGCGCGCCAGGTGGTAATCGACCTGACGGCGTGCCACGCCGATTTGCTCCACCACCAGACGCGCCAGTTCCGGGTCATGCTGCTCTTTGGCCCGGGCTGCATTTGCCAGGACGCTCAGCGGCGTCTTCAGCGCGTGGGCAAGGTTGCCCGCGTGGGTTCGGGCGCGCTCGACCACATCGGCGTTGTGCGCAAGCACGGTGTTGAATTCCTCGACCAGCGGCATCACTTCGACCGGAAAGTCGCCGTCCAGCTGCGGCGTTTCACCGCCGCGTACCCTGGCCAGAGCGGTGCGCAGGGCCCGCAAGGGGGACAGCCCGACTGAAACCTGCACCACGGCCGCCAGCACCAGCCCCGCACCCAGCACGCCCAGCGCCAGCCACAACGCACCGTTGAAGCGGCTCACCGGCTCGGCCATCAGGTCCGCATCGGCAGCGGCCAGCAGGCGCAGGGTGTGGGGTTTTCCGTCCGGGCCATCGTCGATCCGCACACTGCGCTCGACCAGGCCCAGGCGCTTTCCCTGCGGGCCTACTACCTGGTGCACATGAATGTCACCCGCCTGCAGCGTATCCACCGGCGCGACCAGTGCCATGTCCCACAACGAGCGTGAACGCAGCATCGCCGTTGCCGGAGTCGCGCCCTGCCCCATGTCGTCCACCTGCCAGTAGTAGCCGGAGTAGGGCCGCCCAAAGCGTGGCTCGCTCAGTGGCAAGGTCAGCTGCGCACGCCCCTGGGCATCCAGCGTGATGTGGGCGGTCAACTGATCCAGATGGGTGCGCAGCTCGGCATGGAACTGGGTCTCCACATGCTGGCGAAACAGCGTGCCCAACCCCCAGCCGGCTACCAGGATCGTGCCCGCGACCCAGAACAGCGTGCCGGCCAACAGGCGGATGCGCAGCGAGTGGCGCCAGGCGGAAGGCGTCATGGGCAATGCATCAAGAACCTGTGCTCAGGCGGTAGCCCAGGCCGCGCACGGTGGTGATCAGACCCGGTGGCAGCTTCTTGCGCAGGCGGGCAATGAAGACCTCGACGGTGTTCGAGTCGCGGTCGTAGTCCTGCGCGTAGATGTGCTCCACCAGGTCGCTGCGCGAAACGACCTCGTCGCGGTGGTGCATCAGGTAGGCCAGCACACGGTACTCGTGGCTGGTCAGAATCAAAGCCTGGCCATCGACGACGGCGCGGCTGTTGCGGGTGTCCATGGTCAGCGGGCCACACACCAGCTCTGCGCTAGCATGGCCCCCGGCGCGGCGGATCAGACCGCGCAGGCGCGCCAGCAGCTCTTCCATGTGGAAGGGCTTGGTCAGGTAGTCGTCCGCTCCGGCGTCGATGCCGGAGACCTTCTCGTGCCAGCCGTCCCGCGCGGTCAGGATCAACACCGGCATGGTGCGCCCGCTAGCACGCCACTTGCGCAGCACGGTGATGCCATCCATCTGGGGCAGGCCCAAGTCCAGCACCACGGCGTCGTAGGGTTCGGTGTCGCCCTGAAAGTGGGCGTCCACGCCATTGCTGGCCACATCCACGGCGTAACCAGCCTCGCGCACGCTCTGCGCCAACTGGGCTTGCAGCGTGGGTTCGTCTTCCACTATCAGGATGCGCATTAGCGTTCTCCAGTCTGCGGGGGGTTGCGGGACTTGCTGCCCAGCACCGTGCCATCGCGGGCATCGACCTTGAGCTTGACCAAGGCACCGCCAGTGCGCAAGACCTTGACCTTATAGATCCAGCGTTCGCTGCGGTTCTCATGGTCGCGTTCCAGCTCCACGTCCATGACCTGGCCGGGGTAGGCGCGCTCCACGCGCTCCAGAATCGTCTTGAGTGGCAGCACCTCACCGGCCTGCAGCGCCTTGCGGGCGCGCTCATGGTCTTCCTCGTCGGCATGGGCCACACCGCTGCCGGCCAGCAAGGCCAGGCTGAGTGGCAGTGCCAGCCAGCGCCATGGAAAAAGGGGTTGTGCCATCCGATGCGTATGAAGAGGTATTCAGGCCCTGTTTATAGCCCCGCGAACCTGAACGGCAGATGAACGCAGAGTTCACCTTCTGTTCAGTTCACCCCAAGCATAGTCGCTCCCATGTTCACTGTTCTTAGGAGTCCTCCATGCCATTGATGCAAAAGCGGCCCATTAGGCAGTACTTCCACAATTGATTCATCGAAACATGAACAACTGACAGCGTGACCAATTTCGAAAAAAAGGATTTCAGATGACCAACACCTTACTCGAAGAATCACTGCAACCGTGCGTTCCAACCACCGCAGAGGCAGAACCCAAGCAGATCAACTTGTTGCCATGGAGTGCGCCTTTGGGCTGGCTAAAGCTGGGCTGGAAGGACATCGCCGCACACCCTCTTACCAGCCTCTTCTATGGCCTTCCCTTCTGGTGCATGGCCGTGGTACTGGATGCCGTGTTTGAGTTTGAACCCGAGTACGCCATGATGGCGGTCTCAGTCTGCCTGCTTCTTGGTCCATTCGCGGCCATGGGGCTCTACGACGCAAGCCGTCGCCGTGAACAGGGTTTGGCGTCTGATTTCATGGGATCGCTGACCTGCTGGAAGCAACATCTGCGCAGTATGGGGATGCTGGCCGGAGTATTGCTGGTGCTGGCGTTGCTGTGGGGTCGAGCGTCGTTGGTCGTGACGGCGTTGTTTTTCAATACCATCATGCCGTCTGACTTCGATGTCATGGAGGCCGCACTGAGCGCCGACAACTGGGAGTTTGTCATTGCGTACGCTGTTGTCGGCGGTGCTTTCGCAGCCCTGGTATTTGGCCTCTCGGTGGTGTCGGCGCCGATGATCCTGGACCGTGATAACGACGCGATTACGGCCGCCATCACCAGCCTGGAAGTGGTGGGAAAAAACGGTGCTGCGATGCTGCTGTGGGCAGCACTGATCGCCTTACTGGTGGGTATCTCCGTGCTGCTCCCGATGGCTGTGGGACTGGCAATGGTTGGCCCGCTGCTGGGGCACGCCAGCTGGCATGCGTACCGCGACTCCGTGCGCTGGCCAGTCAATGTGAAACCGCTCAAGAAGTGTGTCATCAGCTCCAATTCAAACTCAAACGGAAGAAACCTATGAAATGCCCAATCTGCCCGGACTCCAACCTCCTGATTACCGACCGCCAGGGTGTTGAAATTGACTACTGCCCCCAGTGCCGGGGCGTTTGGCTAGATCGGGGTGAACTCGACAAACTGATTGAACGGTCTACGACTGGTGCAGGTGTCATGCCAGCCCAGCAGCCCAACTACCCACAACACGGATACCCGCGAAAGGACGAACACCATTCGTCACAGCATGGTGGTTATGGGCATGGACAGCATCGCAAAAAATCCTGGCTCGCCGAAATTTTTGATTGACCACAACGAGTGCCCGTTCGAAGGAAGCGCTCAATAGAGCTGAAGAATGATGGAACAATCCTTACTATGATTTCTCTGTTGCCAGTTCGATGGTTGACCCCAAAACGGTTGCTGTGGGCCTCCATCGCGGTGGCCGTCACCACCATTGCACTCAAAACGCTGGCCTGGTACGTCACCGATTCGGTCGGGTTGTTGTCAGATGCCATGGAGTCGTTTGTGAATCTGGCAAGCGCCGTTTTTGCATTGATGATGGTGACGATTGCGCAGCGCCCTGCGGACGAAGCGCATCCATATGGTCACCACAAGGCAGAGTACTTTTCCTCTGGCTTTGAAGGCATTCTGATCGTTGGCGTGGCGATGGGCATTATCTGGGCTGCAGCCTCACGGCTGTTTGAACCGCAACCACTGCAGGAACTGGGCTGGGGCTTGGCCCTTTCGGTGTTGAGTTCTGCGCTTAACGGACTGCTGGCCTGGGTGATGTTCAGCTCGGCCAAGGCGCACCGATCCATTGCTCTGGAGGCCGATGCGAGGCACTTGGTCACCGATGTCTGGACATCCGCGGGGGTGGTAGCGGGTCTGATCGGAGTGATATTGACTGGCTGGCTCTGGTTAGACGCCGTTGCTGCCATTGGCGTGGCATTGAACATTCTCTGGGAAGGTGGTCATCTGGTGTGGCGATCGTCGCAAGGGCTGATGGACGAGGCCGTTGAGCCCGACGTTCTCAGGGAAATCCAGAAAACACTCGATTCTTTTGATCAACAAACCATTCGCTTTGACCATGTCATCACCCGACGCTCGGGTCAACGCCGGTTCGTGGACTTGCATATGCACATGCCATCCAGTTGGACCCTGGGTCGTGCCGCAAAACTGCGCAGCAATGTCGAACAGGCGTTGATGGGTGCCGTGCCTGGTTTGCGCGCCACTATTCAAATACTGCCCAGCGATGTAGAGGCCCATTTTGATGACCCGAAGGACATGAATGTTCCTTTTTCTGGGCCCTAGTCGGGAGTCACCAACCCATCCACTGATGGTTCCAAAAAACTGCCTTCTTGGTGCAACCTCAATCGGTGCACCAGCGCACCGACAACGCAGGGATATGGGAATACCGTCCAACCAGGTCAACGCGGCGTGGCGCCACATAGGCCTGACGACTTCTTTGGTTAATCAAGCATTAAGAATGCTCGCGTAAGCTTGGCTCATACATGACATCGCTCTACCTGATACTTTGGATTGCGGGAGGCGTCCTGCTTCAACTGGCAGTCTATTTGAGCATTGGATTCTGGCGCCACTGGCAGTCGTACCAAGCTCTGCGCAATGTGGCGCAAGAGTTTGACACCGCCGCGAACCCAGACGTTGCGCCTGAGGAGTTGCAGCCGGTAGCCGCAGCATGGTCGGGTTATCGCAGCTTTCGTGTCGAACGCAAGGTGCAGGAAGACACTACCAAACAAGTCTGTTCGTTTTACCTCGTCCCCGAGGATGGCAAGCCGCTGCCCACGTTCTTGCCAGGCCAATTTCTCACCTTTCAGCTGGACGCGCCTGCCGTGTTGACTGGTAGCCAACCAGTCATCCGTTGCTACTCGCTGTCCGACGCGCCACATTCCACGCACTACCGCATTTCCGTCAAGCGCGCACCCGCGCCTGTTGGCAGTCCCTATCCAGCGGGCATTTCCTCGAACTATTTGCATGACCATATCCAGGTGGGAAGCCAGTTGCAGGTGCGGGCTCCTGCGGGTCACTTCCATATTGACCGCAGCGACGCACCGGTTGTGCTGATCGGCGGTGGCATCGGCATCACGCCCATGCTGAGCATGCTGAACTGGTGCCTGAAGGAGCAGCCGACGCGCGAGGTGTGGTTGTTTTATGGCGTGCGCAACCGGTCCGAGCTGGTGATGCAAAACCACCTGGAAGACTTGGCTGCTCAGCAGCCGAACTTTCATCTTCATCTGTGCATGAGTGACCCGCATGCAGATGACCTGGACAAACATCCATCGGGACCGGTACACCACCACCATGGCCGCGTAGACGTCAGCCTGCTGCGCCGCCTGCTGCCGCTCAAGCCTTACCACTATTACCTTTGCGGCCCCACTCCCATGTTGCAAAGCCTGGTTCCCGCGCTGGAAGATTGGGGTGTACCGGATGGACGGATTCACTTTGAAGCGTTTGGCCCGGCATCCATCCCGCGCAAGAATTTGGCATCCGCCGCGCGGGCTACGTCCACGGGCGACGACAAAGACGCTGCGGTTTTGGTCACCTTTGCCAAGTCAGGCAAACAGGAAATCTGGAAACCGGGCATGGGCTCACTTCTGGACTTTGCGGAAGGCCTTGGCATTGTGGTCAGTTCCGGGTGCAGGGCGGGTGGCTGTGGAAGTTGTCAGACCAGCATACGCTCTGGCGAAGTGGCCTACACGCAGGCACCAGACTTCGATCCCGAACCAGGCAGTTGCCTGCTGTGCGTCAGCACACCAAAGACGGCGGTCACCCTGGAGGCATAGATGAAAAGTTCACTGTGGCGCGAACATGTGTTGCCCTTTACCTTGCTGCTGGGCCTTTTGGCTGCGGCCACCCTGGCGGGTGACTACGCCCTGCACCGCCTGAACCTGGTCTGGGTCGGGCGCTATCTCGGTATACCGGGCACGCTGCTGATCATCGGCTCGCTTTACTACTCGGCGCGCAAGCGCAAATGGGTTACCAATGGCGACCCCAAGTCGCTGCTCAAAATGCATGAGTTTGGCACCTGGCTGGGCTCATTGATGGTGCTGATCCACGCTGGCATTCACTTCAATGCCATCCTGCCTTGGCTAGCCACCGTCGCCATGGGGGTAAACGTGATCAGCGGCATGGTTGGCAAGATGCTGTTGAAACAATCGCGCCAGCATGTGCAAGGCGAGCGCGAACGCTTCCAACTGCGCGGCATGTCCAAGAGCGAGGTTGAACAGGCCGTGTTTTGGGACTCTGTCGCGCTGGGTGCGATGGCGCAGTGGCGCAAGGTGCACATCCCCATCTTCATCGTGTTTGCCGTATTGGCTCTGGGCCACATCTTCAGCATCTTTTTGTTCTGGGGCTGGGTATGAGCCGCACTTTGAAAATCATTCTGGCCATCAACCTTTTGGTGCTGGCGGTGCTGACGTTTGCCTACCCGCACCTGATGGTTGGCCCGGGAAAGCTGATTCCTGGCCACAAACAGCTCGATACGGATTGCTTTGCCTGCCATGTGACATTCACCGGAGTTGCTTCGACCAAATGCGTGAGCTGCCACAAGAGCGCTGACATTGGCCGTTTGACGACCAAGGGCGCGCCAGTTGCAAAGCCGCTCACGTCCACACCGTTTCACCAGGAGTTGATCAGCCAGGACTGTGTGGCTTGCCATAGCGACCATGCGGGGGTCAAGCGCTACCACTTGAAAGGCTATTTCGACCACGCCCTGCTAAAGAAAGAAACCAGCAACCAATGCCAAAGTTGCCACAAATCACCGGCGGATGCGCTGCACAAGCAAATCACCGGCAACTGCGCCCAGTGCCACACCCAGAAGAAATGGACGCCAGCCACTTTTGAGCACGACAAGTACTTTGCGCTGGACCGCGACCACACCGCAACTTGTGTAACCTGCCATGTGCGCAATGACTACAGCCGCTACACCTGCTATGGGTGCCATGAGCACACGCAGGCCAACATCCGGCGCGAGCACGTCGACGAGGGCATTCGCCAGTTTGATAATTGCGTGGAGTGTCATCGCAGTGGCAACAAGCACGACATCAAAGGAGGCAAAGGGAGAGAAGGCGATGGGCGGGACGACGACTGAATAGTTGCCCCCTTGACGGACAGGAAATTCAACCGCATGAGACAAGGTGTGGCATGGGTTTTTGGGCGGAGAACTACCGCGGTTTCCCGAAACCTGAGCTGAAGCAGCTGCTCGCTGGCCGCAAGTCGACCTTTGGCCTGCCACACAGGCAAGCCGCTGCGCGTCATAGCGTTCCGACATCGGCGGGCCACGCGCCGGGGCAATATGCGGTGAGGGAGTGACATCAGATCCATTCGGATCAAGGGGCATCCAGGCCCTGTTTATAGCCCCGCGCACCTGAACGGGAGATGAACGCGGGATTCACTTTGTGTTCAGTTAACCCCAAGCATAGTCGCTCCCACATTCACTGTTTTTAGGAGCCCACCATGCATCTGAACCGCACCATCCCCGCTCTGCTGGCCTGTGCAGCCATCTTGTTGTCCGGCGCAGCCCAAGCCGGTGTGCGCGAAGACCAGTTGGCCCAATACGCCAGCGCCGCCAAGGCGGAAACACCCGGCTTTGTCGGGTTCTCGGCCGAACGCGGCAAGACCCTGCACACCCAAACCTTTACCGGGGGCAAGCCCGACACCCCCGCCTGCACCTCCTGCCACGGCAAGGACCCACGCGGCACCGGAAAAACCTCCACTGGCAAATCTATCGACGCCATGGCCACCTCGGTGACCCCAACCCGCTACACCGACCCCGCCAAGGTGGAGAAATGGTTCAAGCGCAACTGCACCGAAGTGCTGGGCCGCGTCTGCACGCCGCAGGAAAAGGGCGACTGGCTGACCTTCATGCTGGGCCAATAGACATCCACCGACACAGGAAACTGCCATGACAATTCCTTATCGTCCCATCATCCTCGGCGTGCTGGTGCTGGGCTTCTCGGCCCTCGTTCTGGGCCGTGCCCAGGCCGGCGGCAGCCACTACTTCGCGCCAGCCACCAACACCGTGGTCAAGGAAGAGTGTGGCAGTTGCCACCTGACCTTTGCACCGTCCATGCTGCCCGCCAGTTCGTGGACCCGCATGATGGCCAACCTGAAGGACCATTTTGGTGACGACGCCTCGGTTGATCCCAAACTGGCCGCCGAGATTACCGCCTTTCTGGTGGCCAACGCAGGCGACCAGGGCGGTCAACGTTATGGAGCCAAGCTGCTGCGCGGTGTCTCTGCCACCAATGCTCCACTGCGCATCACTGAACTGCCCAAGTGGGTCGGCGAGCACCGCAAGGTGCCCGACTGGGAGTGGAAACACAAGGACGTGCGCACCAAGGCCAACTGCGCGGCCTGCCACACCAATGCCGAACTCGGCTACTACGACGAATAAACCGCAGGACCCCACCATGATACGCATCAAACTCACCCTCTCCACGCTGGCCGTGGTTGGCACACTGCTGACCGCCATGGCGTTCACCCTGCCCGCCAGGGCCAGTGACCGCAAGACAGCCGCCACCACCGAACAGCCGTGGCTGCCCATCCCGCAGATCTACACCAAGCTGGAAGCAGCCGGCTACCGCAACATCGAGAAAATCGAGCGCGAACATGGCACCTATGAGGTGCGCGCCACGGATCGCCAGGGCACACGCGTGCGGCTGGACATGCATCCGCAGACCGGTGCCATTCTGGAGCGCGGCGCGCGCAAACCGGCAATGGACAGCACCGAGCGTCGCCAGCGCCCGTCAGCCGAGTGCAACGAGCGCCGTTGCCGTGACGACATGCCACCCAAGGCGGCGACACCATGAAGACACTGATCACGCTGCTGCTGGGCCTGGTCGGCCTGGCCTGGGGCTGGGACCTGATGCAGGCGGTGCCGCCCGCCGGGGCACACCCTCTGTGGATTGCCCGCCAGCAATTGCTGACCCTGAGCGGTTTTCTGTCGATCGCCCTGATGTCGCTGGTCATGTTGCTCGCAACGCGCCCGGCCTGGCTGGAGTCGCCCTTGGGCGGCATGGACCGTGTCTATCGCACGCACAAGTGGGCCGGCATCCTGGCTGTGGCTCTTGCCGCACTGCACTGGCTGATCGAAATGTCCGGCGACATCCTGAAGTCGCTCATTGGCCGCGAAGGCCGCGTGCCCAAAGAGCAGTTCGCCGGCTTTCTGGAGGTGCTGCGTGACCTGGCCAAAGATATGGGTGAGTGGGCCATCTACGCCGTGCTGGCCATGCTGGTGCTCACGCTATGGAAGAAGTTTCCCTACCGCACGTGGAGCATCCTGCACAAGGCCATGCCGGTGATCTATCTGATGCTGGCCCTCCATGCCGCCCTGCTGGCGCCAACGGCTTACTGGCTGCAACCCGCCGGGGCGCTGCTGGCCTTGCTGCTTGCGGTGGGTGTGTACGGAGCCATCCGCTCGCTGCTGGGCAGTATCGGCCGCAGCCGGGTGGCCACGGGGCGCATCGTGGCCGTTGAACACCCGTCCCAAGATGTCACCACCGTGCGCTGCCAGCTGGAACAGGGTTGGCGCGGCCACCAGGCGGGCCAGTTTGCGTTTGTGACCTTTGAGGACCGCGAGGGCGCCCACCCCTTCACCATTGCCAGCGCCGACCACGGTGACCACACGGTCAACTTCCAGATCAAGGCCCTGGGCGACTACACCGGTGCGCTGGCGCAGCGCCTGCACCCCGGTCAGACGGTACGCGTGGAGGGACCCTATGGCCGCTTCGACCTGGAACGCCGCAACCCCAAGGCCCGGCAGATCTGGATTGCCGGTGGCATTGGCGTAACGCCCTTCCTGGCGTGGCTGGAGTCCCTGCAAGCCCAGCCCGACCAGGGACCCGCGGCCGAGCTGCACTATTGCACCCGCGACCAGGACGGCGACGCCTTTGTGCCGCGTCTGCAAGCCCTGTGCGCCACGCTGCCGGGCATCCAGTTGCATATCCATGGCGCGCGCCAGGGCAGCACATTGAAGGCAGCGGCGTTGCATGGCGCGCATTCAGCGGAGATATGGTTCTGCGGCCCCAGCGGACTGGCGAACTCACTGCGCGAAGGGCTGCGCGCCCTGGGCGCACGGCCCCGCTTCCACCAGGAGGCGTTTGAGATGCGCTGACAACAAACAGGGGCGCGTGTCGCCCCGACGACATGGCGCTCCGAATGCTTGCCTTAGATTCTGTCCATGGGAAATCTTTATCTGGTACGACACGGGCAGGCTTCGTTTGGCGCTGCGGACTATGACAAGCTGAGTGAACTCGGGCACCGACAGAGTGTGCGCTTGGGCGAATACTTTGCAGCGAAAGGCACGCGTTTTGACGCCGTGCTGACCGGCACGCTGAAACGCCATGCACAGACCTGGGACGGCATTGCGCAAGGTGCGCGTCTGAATTTGCAACCGGAACTGTGGCCAGGTCTGAACGAGTTCGACAGCGCGGCCGTGATTGCCGCCATCCACCCGGAACCGCTAGCCGCCACCGACACACCGGAGATGTACAAGTTCCACTTCCGGCTGCTGCGCGATGGCCTGACCCAATGGATGAATGGCGTGGTCAGCCCCAAGGGCATGCCCAGCTACAACGACTTTGTGCACGGCGTCACCGCGGCGCTGGACCATGTGCGCAAGGAACACACCGGCAACGTGCTCATTGTCAGCAGCGGCGGCCCCATCTCCACGGCGATCGGACACATTCTGGGCACGGTGCCCGAAAAAACCATTCAGCTCAACATGCAGATCCGCAACAGCGCCGTGACTGAGTTCCTGTTTACGCCCAAGCGCCACCTGCTGCTGACGTTCAACTCCCTGGCCCATCTGGACGGTGCAGAATATGCACCATGGATCACCTACTCGTAAGACCGGCTTGCCAACTACCGCAACCTGAGCACCCCCGCAAACAGCTGGCCTGTAGGCTGGCTGGGCTGGTGGTGGCAGCGACAGGTCTCATGGGTTGCGTGCATGCGCCTGTAGCGCCTGCAAAGGTGTACAACGCACTGGGCATTTCCATGGTTCGCATACCGGCTGGCGAGTTTTTGATGGGCAGTGACGAGTCCATTGCAAGCCTGGAAAGGGACTTTCCCTTGATGGAGCGCGAGCGACTGGAGGAGCTGCGCGACGAGGCCCCGGTGCACCGGGTACGCATCACCCGGGATTTTTATCTGGGCCAAACTGAGGTGACCGTGGGGCAGTTCCGCAGGTTCCTCCTGGCATCGGGCTACGTGCCCGAGTCCATTGCCGATGGCACCGGCGGCTATGGCTACAACACCCAGCATAGGCCCAAGGGCGCGCGCGGGGAACAATTTGACGGGCGCAACGTGCGCTACAGCTGGACCGACCCCGGTTTCGCCCAGACCGACGACCACCCGGTGGTCAACGTGACGTGGAACGACGCCCAGGCCATGGCCCAATGGCTCAGCAAAACCGAACACCGCCGCTACCGGTTGCCGACCGAAGCCGAGTGGGAGTACGCGGCGCGCGCCAGCACCCGCACGCGCTACCACAACGGGGACGACCCGCAGGGCCTGACGGCGGTTGCCAACACCTTTGATGCCAAGGCAAAACCCCTATGGCCGGCCTTTGCAGCCCATGCCCTCCAAGGCGACGACGGCTATACCTTTACGGCACCGGTGGCCAGCTTCGCGCCCAATGCCTTTGGCCTCTACGACATGCATGGCAACGCCTGGGAGTGGACCAGCGACCTGCACGACGACAACTACTATGCCCGGTCCCCGGTCGATGACCCACAGGGGCCAAGTGAGGGCTCGGTCTATGTGCGCCGGGGCGGTTCGTGGCACACCTGGCCGCTGTATGTGCGGTCCAGCTACCGTAACTGGAATTCCCCCCAGACCCGCTACACCCTGGTGGGCATGCGCCTGCTCATGGAAGCACCGTAGCAAGCTACCCCGGCAACTTGATCTCGACGACCGTGCGCCCGGGTTTGCTGACAATAGAAACGGTGGCTCCAATGGACACCGCACGCTCACGCATCGCCCCCAGCCCATTGCGCGTTCCGACCACAGGATCAAAGCCGCATCCATCGTCAATCACACGCACAAAAATGTGGTTCATCCCCAAGGCATCTGCAGTTGCAGGTGCGACTACGCCACGGGTCGCGGTGTGTCCTTCGATGCGCAGGATATGGGCGTGACTGTGTTGCAGCACGTTCGACATCGCTTCAAACATCATGAACTGCAACTCGCTCATGGCGCTGGCGTCCAGGCTCTGGCTGATTGGCAGCTGCTCCACATGCCACTGCATTTCAATACCCATGGCGGCAAACCGGGGACCCAAGCGGTAGCGCATGTTGGCCAACAGCGCTGTCACGTCGCCCGGCACCAGATGAATGGCATCAATCGACAGTTTGAGCTGGTCCATGCCATCGCGCAACGTCTGCAGGACCTCGGCACGCGCCGGGAAACTGCGGTTTTCGCCCTCCGCCTGCAGTTGGCGCATGGCCGAGCTGATGTGTGCACCCACGCCATCGTGCATATTGCGCAGGATGCGCGAACGCTCCGACACGCGCTCCTGAATGCGGGCCAGGCGCTCCAGTTCCTTGCGGCTCTCCAGCACTTGCTGCATGGCGACGCTGCTGTTGTGGTCAAAGGTCAGTGCGAACAGGAACAACACGGTGACCAGCCCACCGATGCAGATCATCCTAAAGGCCATCTCATGCTCCAGCCAGTACAACTGCGGAAACTGGTATCCCTGCAGCGTAGCCACCCCATAAGCCAATGGAATCGAAAAACACACGACCATCCAGATCAATGCATCCAGACTGAAGCCCAGCAACAGCACCGCTGCGACCGGTACCAGCACGAACCACGGCGTCACCGGTGAGTGCAGGCCACCGGAGAAGAAACTGCACCCCAAGATGGCCACAAACACGCAATTGGCCATGTACAAATTCACACTCAGGCGCAGACGCCCGCAGGATCGAAAGTAGAACAGGTTCGCGAACAACAGCGCCGTACCGGTGGTCATCAGCACGGCACCCGCATAGAAACCGATGAACAGCGACGTCAGGGCATACAGCAGGCAGAACAGCAGATTGATCAGACAAACGTACACCAGCATCCGGCTGGGGCGGTGCAGGCGCTGGTCCATGCCATCACTGGCTGGCGCGAACCAGGTGACCAGCGGATCGAGTCGGGCAAGTACGGGGTTGGACAGCGGGCGCATGGGCGACGTGAGCGTACCGGAAAAACCGCGCAGTCTTGTTTAGGCCACGTGGTTCGAGAGCACCGTCATGGGCAACTGGTGCAATTCCTCCAGCAAGCGCGCCAGCGCGCGCCCCGCCGCGTCCAGCACGGCACGCCCCTTGTCCGCACTGGCGGCGGCGGCGTTGCCGACTGCCCCGTGTGGGTTGTAGTCCTGCATTTGCCAGCCCAGCTTGGCGCTCTTGCCATTGCCCAGGATGCCAAACCGTGCGGCCCGGTCCTCGGACGTGGAGGTGAAATTCCGGGCCCGCGCCATGGCCACCAACTCTGGCGCCAGCGCCAGCATCATGGAGGTTTCGATTTCCCCAGCGTGGATGCCAAAGCGGTGCTCGTGGGCACTGAACAGGGCATTCACATCTTCGCCCTGCGGGCCTACCAACGGCAGGCCAAACCAGTTGACGCTGTATACCAGCATCCCCAGTCGAGCGCGCAAATCGCGGGCCACGATGTCCATCACCCCCACCTGCCCGCCGTGGGAATTGAGGAGCACCAGTTTCTTCACGCCGCTGGCCGCCACGCTCTCGGCTATATCGGTCCACAGGCGGATCGTGGTTTCGGCCTTCAACGTGAGCGTGCCGGCAAAGCGCGCGTGCTCGGGGCTCAGGCCCACGGTCTGCGTCGGCAAAAACAGGGCGGGCACGTGGGCACCAAGGTGCGCTAGCGACGCCGTCACCACGCCGTCCACCAGCGCGCTGTCGACCCGCAAGGGCAGGTGGGGCCCGTGCTGCTCGGTTGCGGCCACCGGCAGCACCGCGATGGTCTGCTCCAGCTGGCCGGCGGCCTTGCACTGCGCAAAGTCGTGCGTGCTGCAGTCCGCCCAATAGCGCGAGGGGTAGTGCGAGAAGGCCAGGGCTGGTGCGGTGACAGCGGAGGGGGCGTCAGTCATGGTGCAGAAAAACGTGGATGGGTTGGACGATGGTAACTTGGTCCGGCGCAAAATGGTGCGCAGTATCATGCGCCCATGCCCACCAACCGACCCCGCAATGCCACTGGCGATTCCTTCTTTGCCTGGGATGGCGACACCCTGATCGTCAACATTCTGGGCAAGCCGTCGGCTACAAAGGACGCCATTGGCAAGCCCAAGGGCACGCAGCTCAAGGTCAGTGTCACCGCCGCGCCCAAGGATGGCAAGGCTACAGACTATATGGTGCGTTTTCTGGCGCCGCAGTTTGGCGTTGCCGTGTCCGACATCGAAGTGGTGTTTGGCCAGGAGAACGTGAACAAGCAGTTGCGCATCCACGCGCCCAAGAAGTTGCCGGCTGTGTTTTCACAGGCCGCGCTGGACCTGCAATAGCGCGGCTACCCACCCGGCGCACGGTGCCACAATCGGGCCTTCTTCTTCCGCGGATCGCTCCGCAGCGGAACTTTTAGGGAGCCACCGGCTCACAATTTGTAATGACCCACGCACTACAGACCCCACGGCGCCAACAGACCGCCCCGCAAACGCATTCCATCCCACTTCGAGTTGCTATTTTTTTAATAGCTTCGTGCGCAATATTGACGGGGGCTAGAGCCCAGATTCTTTTAAAGAACTCCGCCCCGAACAGTGCTGTGACGGCGGTCGTTCAAACCGACCAGGTCCGCGCCGAGCTGGTGGCCCATGCGCCCGATGGCGTGGCCGCCGGCAAGACGGTGTGGTTGGGGCTGCAAATTCGGCACCAACCGCAGTGGCACACCTACTGGAAGAACCCCGGAGACTCCGGCCTACCTACCATTCTGCAATGGAGTCTGCCGGCGGGCGTGGCGGCCGGCGACATCGCCTGGCCGACACCGCACCGCATTGCCATCGGCAACCTGGCCAACTACGGGTTTGACGGCACGGTACTGTTGCCGGTGCCCCTGACCGTCGACAAGTCTTTTCAGCCATCGGCCAGCGGCACGCTCGACATCCGCCTGAGCGCATCGTGGCTGGTCTGCCGCCAGGAATGCATCCCGCAGGAGGGCAACTTCGTCTTGCATGTACCGGTGCAGGGTTCCACCGCGTCCCATGGTGCCGATTTTGACGCAACGCGCACCGCCAGCCCCCAGGCTTTGGCCGGGTCCGCCCAGGCCAAGGTCTCCGGTGACGCCCTGATCCTGACGGTCAACGGTCTGCCCGCCAGCTGGAGCGGGCGCGCCCTGCAGGCGTTTCCGGAAACCCCCAATGTGACTGAGCCCGTCAGCTCGCCGCAGACCGCCGATGCGGTGGCCAGCAATGCCACCGCCCCCAAGCTGGGCACCCAGGCGTGGAACAACGGTGTGTGGACGGGGCATTTTCCGCTTTCCGCACAGCGCGAATCGGCGCACGACACGCTGCCCATGGTGCTGGCCTTGGGCGCACAGAGCCTGCGCACCGTGGCCGCCGTCAGTGGTGCCTGGCCCGCGCTGGGTGCATCCGGCGCACCGCAAGCTCTTCCAACCAGCCCCGCCAACGCAAGCGTCCCCGCGGCAGCCAGCACCGACACCGGCTGGGGCGCCTGGGGCCTGGCCCTGGTCGCCGCAGTTCTGGGCGGCCTGATCCTGAATCTGATGCCCTGTGTGCTACCGGTGCTGGCCATCAAGGTGTTGGGCTTTGCCCGCCACAGCGAGCACAGCCGTGGGTCGCAACGCGCCCAGGGGCTGGCGTACACGCTGGGTGTGGTGCTGTCCTTTGTGGCGCTGGGCGGCCTGATGCTGGGCCTGCGCGCCAGTGGCGAACAACTGGGCTGGGGCTTTCAACTGCAATCACCGGCCGTAGTGGCGGTGCTGGCCACTTTATTCACGCTTCTGGGCCTGAACCTGGCAGGTCTGTTTGAAATCGGCAGCGTGCTGCCACACCAGCTGGCGTCCATGCAGGCCCGCCACCCGGTGGTGGATGCCTTTCTATCCGGCGTGCTGGCGGTGGCCGTTGCTTCTCCGTGCACGGCCCCTTTCATGGGCGCATCGCTGGGGTACGCCATCAGCCTACCGGCCGCGCAGGCACTAGGCATCTTCGCGGCTCTGGGGCTGGGACTGGCGCTGCCGTTTCTGGCCGCCGCCTGGGTACCCGCGGTCGGAAACTGGTTGCCCCGCCCCGGCGCCTGGATGGACACCATGCGGCGCTTTATGGCGTTCCCCATGCTGGCCACGGTAGTCTGGCTGGTCTGGGTGCTGGGCCATTTGAGCGGTGTGGATGGGGCCGGCGCCCTGCTGGCACTGCTGCTGACGCTGAGCCTTGTGGTCTGGTCGCTGAACCTGACCGGTACCAGTCGTACCGGTTTCGCTATTGTTTCAGTAGCGGCTCTGGCAGGTTTGACGGGGGCTATCGGCCCATTGGTCACACGCATGGAGGACATGGGCACGCTCTCGACCTCCAGTGCACCGAGCGGCACGGCGTCCGCCTGGCAGGCCTGGACACCCGGGCGGGTCGAGGCTGAGCTGGCCGCAGGCCATCCGGTGTTCGTCGACTTCACTGCCGCCTGGTGCATCACCTGCCAGTACAACAAGAAAACCACACTGAGCAATGCCGACGTGTTAGCGGACATGCGCGCCCACCAGGTGACCTTGCTGCGCGCCGACTGGACGCGCCGTGACCCGGCCATCACCCTGGCTTTAGAACAGCTCGGGCGCAGCGGTGTGCCGGTCTACGTGCTGCACCAGGCCGGGCGGCCACCCGTGGTGTTTTCGGAAATTCTGGACAAACAGGAAGTGCGTGCAGCCATTGCCAAGCTTTAGCTTTGCATCACACCGTTCGTTGAATTGCACATGCCCCCTGATTCCAACCCCCAAACCGACATCGCCTTCATCCTGGCGCATTGCCGCACGGTCGCCGTGGTCGGCCTGTCCCCCAAGCCGTACCGTGACAGCTACCGGGTGGCGCAGTACATGCAAACGCATGGCTGGCGCATCGTGCCCATCAACCCCAATGCCAGCAGCATCCTGGGCGAAACCGCCTACGCCACCCTGGCGGATGCGGCCCGCCACCACCCGATTGATTTGGTCAACGTGTTTCGCAACAGCGACGACGTGCCCCCGGTGGTCACTGACTCCATAGCCATCGGCGCCAAAGCCATCTGGATGCAAATGGGCATCAATCATGACAGCGCTGCCGGACAGGCCCGCGCCGCCGGGCTGCGGGTGGTGCAGGACAAGTGCCTGATGGTGGAGCACCGCCGGAGCTAGCCCCCCCGCTTACCCACGTCGTGTGCTGCGACAATAGGGGGATGAACGCACCGCACACCACCCCCGGCACGCCTGCTGCCCAAGACGCCACTTTCGCCAACCACCAGAACGCGTCTTTCCTGCAGGCCTGCCTGCGCCAAGCGACCGACCACACACCGATGTGGCTGATGCGCCAGGCCGGACGCTATTTGCCCGAATACCTCGCCACACGTATCAAGGCCGGCAACAGTTTCATGGGGCTGGCGACCAACGTGGAGTACGCCACCGAAGTCACGTTGCAGCCGTTGGACCGCTACCCGTTGGACGCGGCCATTTTGTTCAGCGACATCCTGACCGTGCCCGATGCCATGGGCCTTGGTTTGAGCTTTGGCGCGGGCGAGGGCCCACGCTTTGCCACTCCGGTGCGCGATGAAGCAGCGGTGGCGGCGCTGGCCGTGCCGGACATGGACAAACTGCGCTACGTGTTCGACGCAGTAACCTCCATCCGCAAGGCGCTGACCCAGCCCGACGGCAAGTCCCGCGTGCCACTGATCGGGTTTTCGGGCAGCCCCTGGACGCTGGCCTGCTACATGGTCGAAGGCGCCGGCTCCAGCGACTACCGGCTGATCAAAACCATGCTCTACAGCCGCCCGGATCTGATGCACCGCATTCTGGCCATCAACGCCGACTCCGTGGCCACCTACCTGAACGCCCAGATCGATGCCGGCGCCCAGGCCGTGATGATTTTTGACAGCTGGGGCGGCGTGCTGGCCGACGGCGCGTTCCAGCAGTTCAGCCTGGCCTACACCGCGCGCGTGCTGGCCCAGCTCAAAAAGACCCACACCGATGCCGCGGGCAACACCATTCGCATTCCGCGCATCGTGTTCACCAAGGGCGGTGGCCTGTGGTTGCAGGAAATGGCGGCGCTGGACTGCGAGGTGCTGGGCCTGGACTGGACTGTAAATCTCGGCAAGGCCCGCGCGTTGGTGGGTGGCGCTGAATATGCGTCAGGCGTGAACGGTCCCGGCAAAGCCCTGCAGGGAAACATCGACCCCAATGTGCTGTTTGCCCCACCTGCACACATCGCCACCGAAGTGGCCCGCGTACTCGACAGCTTTGGCAAGCCCTACCAGGGCACGGGCACCGGCCCCACCCATATCTTTAACTTGGGCCACGGCATCAGCCAGTACACACCGCCCGAGCATGTGGCGGCGCTGGTCGAGGCCGTGCATAGCCATTCCCGCGCCATGCGGGCCCGCGGCGCCTAACACTTTTTGGACCGGAATTTGACGCATGGTGTTTCACTTATGCACAAAAACAGGGAAGCTCCTTCTGTCTGGGCCTTTGTGGCAGCGATCGGCGCTATGAATCCCATAGCGTCTGTAAGTCGTTGATTCATAAGGATTTCAAACTTTGCTTTTTTTGTGGGCATTCCAGCCAAAGCCTTGATTTTCAAGGCTTTGGCGCTCCCCAAGACAAGATATCAACAAAGTTATCCACAGAAACACTGAGTTGATCTCAAAGTCCATTCAAATCAAGCACTTAGCAATACTTTCGCAAGTCAACATCAACAAATTCGCCCAAGTTGCCGTTTGCTCTGCAAGCTGCACAGTAGCCCCCATCGATCCTCCATGACCCACTGGCTTTGTGTACTGGTTCAAACCCCGGCCCATGCCACCCTGGGGTCGGTACTCAGCTATCGAAGTGAGTCGGCACTACCGAGCGGAACGCTGGTGCGTGTGCCACTGGGCCAGCGCGAAACACTGGGCGTGGTGTGGGATGCTGATGCCGCTCAGGCGACTGGCGAGTTCGACCCGGCGAAAGTACGCTCGGTGGCCGGTGCATTGGAAGGCATTGCCCCCCTCAGCCCGCAGTGGCAACAACTGGTTACATTTGCCGCCCAGTATTACCAGCGCTCGATTGGCGAAGTGGCCCTGGCGGCATTGCCACCGCAGCTGCGCGAGCTGTCACCAATCCAAGTGCAGCGCCGCCTGGCACGCAGCAAGAACCCCAAGCCCCCGCCGGTTGAAAGCGGCAACCCCGGCGCGACTGGCTCCAGCCAATCGCAAGGCCGGCTCCCACCAGCACTGAGCCACGAACAAGCAGCAGTGGTTGCCCAGGTCGAGTCACACGCCGGACCCTTTCTGCTGTTTGGCGCCACCGGCAGCGGCAAGACCGAGGTCTACCTGCATTGCGTGCAAACCCTGCTGGCCAGCGATGCACACTCCCAGGCACTGGTCATGGTGCCGGAGATCAACCTCACCCCGCAGTTGGAGGCACGCTTCAAGGCGCGTTTTGCCCCCCTCTACGGCGACGATGCCGTGGTGTCGCTGCACAGTGGCATGACCAACCCACAGCGCTTGCGCAGCTGGCTCAGTGCGCACAGCGGCAGCGCGCGCATCGTACTGGGCACACGCATGGCGGTTTTTGCCTCCATGCCGCAGCTGCGCCTGATCGTCGTCGACGAAGAGCACGACCCCAGCTACAAGAGCAGCGAGGGCGCGCGCTACTCAGCCCGTGACCTGGCCGTCTACCGGGGCCGCCTGGAGGGCGCCAAGGTGCTGCTGGGCTCGGCCACACCGTCGCTGGAGAGCTGGCACCACAGCCGCCCCGCAAAAGAGGGTGGGCGCTACCTGCGCCTGAACATGCCCAGCCGCATTGGCACACCGGCGCTGGACGAACAAGAAATTGCTGCCAAAACGCCAACGGCGCAACAGGTCACGCGCACCGCCGCCGGCACTCCCGACGGCCTGCCGCTGGTGCGCCGGGTGGACATGAACCACCAGCACCGCCATGCGGTGTTCTCGATTCCCTTGCTCGAAGCCATCAAGGAGCGCGTGGCCCGCGGCGAGCAGAGCATGGTTTTCCTGAACCGGCGCGGCTATGCGCCGGTGCTACATTGCACCGAGTGCGACTGGAAAAGCGAGTGCCCACACTGCAGTGCGTTCCGGGTTTTTCACAAGATTGACCGGACGCTGCGCTGCCACCACTGCGGCTTCACCGAGCGCGTGCCGCGCGCCTGCCCGACCTGCGGCAACCCCGACATCGCACCGTTGGGGCGCGGCACCGAGCGTCTGGAAGAGCACCTGGCCGAGCTGCTGGCCGATATACGCAGACCCGGCACGGTCAACGAAGCTTTTCCCGACGGCGAGCCAGTGCGGGTGGCCCGCATCGACGCCGACACTACGCGCCTTAAAGGCGAGTTGCAGAGCCAATTGGCTGCGGTGCACGCAGGAGATGTGGACGTGCTGGTGGGCACACAAATGATTGCCAAGGGCCACGACTTTCGCCGCATCACACTGGTGGCGGCCGTCAACCCAGACGGAGCGCTGTTCTCCAGCGACTTCCGAGCCTCCGAGCGGCTCTTCAGCCTGCTGATGCAGGCTGCCGGCCGCTCCGGGCGCGACGCCGCATTAGGCGAACACAGTGAAGTGTGGATTCAAACCTTTCAGCCCGCCCACCCCTTGTACGCGGCCCTCAAACGCCACGACTATCCGGCCTTTGCCGCCGCACAGCTGCAGGAACGTGCGCAGGCCGGGCTACCGCCGTTCACCGCCCAGGCGCTGGTTCGCGCCGAAGCCCGCACCCAGGACATCGCCCAAGGCTTTCTGAATGCTGCCAGCCTGGCCGTCCAGACCGACATGGCCCAGTGGGAAGGTTGGGCGCCGGTGCTATCCCAGATCACGCTCTTCCCGGCCGTCCCCATGAGTATCCAGCGGGTGGCCAATATCGAGCGCGCCCAGATGCTGGTGGAAAGTCCGTCGCGCGCCGCCCTGCAACAGTTTTTGAGCGCCTGGCAAGCGGTGTTGCATGCCACCCGACAGCAGCCCGTGGGCAAGGGCCTGATCCGCTGGGCCGTGGACGTCGATCCGCTGGCGATCTAGCCCCCCAGGACCCTCGGAAACACCACACGGATACGGCTGCCCTCACCCGGCGCACTGTGCACCGAGATCTGCCCACCCAGGATACGGGTCACGATGCCATGGACGATGTTCATGCCCAGGCCGGTACCACCGCGCCCCATCTTGGTCGTGAAGAAAGGATCGAAGATGCGGGCCCGCACGGCGTCGTCCATGCCCACGCCGTCATCGGCCACGACCAGTTCCACCGTATCGGCGTCCACTGCGGCGATGGTCACGGAAATGCGCCCGGTGGCGCCCTTTTCAAACGCATGGATCGTGGCATTCATCACCAGGTTGGTCAGAACCTGCCCATAGCGCCCGGGGAAGCTGTCGCACACCAGATCGGCGCAGAGGATTTTTTTCACCTCACAACCCGACTTGCGGAGGGTGGGTTGCAGCATATTGAGAATCTCGGTGGTCACCTCGGCCAGGTCAAACTCACGCCGCTGATCACTGGTTTGGTCCACCGCCACCTGCTTGAAGTCAGAAATCAGATGCGCGGCCCGCTGCAAATTGCTCATCGACAGCGCAAGGCCCTCGTCCGCCCGTTCGATGAACTGGTTCATGCTGGAGCGCCGCATAGACCCAGTCGCCAGCTCAAGCTTGAGGTCCGACAGATCGGACTGGAGGGTGGACGCAACCGTCAATGCATTGCCGATGGGTGTATTGAGCTCATGGGCTACACCCGCCACAACACGCCCCAGGGACGCCAGTTTTTCGGTCTGGATGATCTCTTCCTGTGCGCGCTCCAGTGTGAGCAAGGTTCGCTCCAGCGACTCCGTGCGCTCGGCCACGCGCTGCTCCAGGTGTTCGTTGGCGTCCGTCAGCTCCTGGTTGCGGCTCTCCAGCTGGGCAATCAGGTGCAAGAGCGCCAAGCGGGTAGCCTCCAGACTGTCGGCCAATGCGCCCACCTCGTCCCGGAACACGTGCCGGATGGGAACATCAAGCTGGCCCTTTTCGATGCGCCCGGAGGCCTCCACCAGTTCTTCCAGTGGCCGCACCAATCGCCAGTGCATGAGCAACAAAATAACGATCAGGGCACCCGCCGAAATTTGCGCGCCGTGCTTCAGGTATTGCATGCGCACCTCGGTGACTTTGCGCAAATAGCCCGCGGTGGACATCTGGATCGTGAGCTTTCCCACCATGGTCTTGTTACGCTCGACCACGTGGGTCGTAGCATCGACCATGCTTGCATTTTCCGCCGCGCGCTTGCGGGTGGCAAACGGGGTGCCTTTGTCGTCCCAGATGTCAATGGACACCACGTCCGGATTGACAAAGGCCGCTTCCATGATGGAGTTGGCCTGTTCCGCCTCAAACTGCCACAAGGGTTCGCGCAATGCCAAGGCAGTCAAGGCGCCCAGGTGGTCCATTTCGGTATGAATCTGTGCGATATGCTGTTCGCGCAAATCGGACGTTTGCTCCACATAGGACAAAAAGGAAGCCAGCAAAACCCCCCCCACCACCGTCAATGCGATGGCCACCCGCAAAGAGTGGACGCGAAGCCAAAGCTTGCGATAACGATCGAACGATGACCCAGAGTTCGGCATAGTGGAGTAGTGGTTTGCGCCACTGTAACGCAAAGCGAAACCGAAGACCTGCGCATCTATCAGGACGCAAGGGGGTTGGACTGAAGTGGCTCAAACCCTCTGGACTTGCAGGAACCACAGCGAATACATACTATGTGCACTGGAGGCTTCCTTGATGAACATCAACCTTTTGCGCAAGACCATAGTCTTGCTGACGCTTGGGACTGCCCTCGGCACCAGTCAGGCCGAAACACTCGTGGTCTTGGGTGATCACGCGTACGCGCCCATCATCTACACCCTGAACGGAAAGCCTGCGGGTCTGCTGCCGGCCATTCTGGAGCGTGCTTCTGCGCTGACAGGTGACCGCTACGACCTGCGACTAACCCCGTGGAAGCGGGCCTACGAGTTGGCTGCCCGCGGAGAGGGCGGGGTCGTTGGTGTGTCGTTTAACCAGGAGCGTGCCAAGAGTTTTGACTTCTCCAGACCCATTTACGACGACGACATTCACATCGTCACCCTCAAGACCAAAACCTTCCCCTACGCCAAACTGGAAGACCTCAAGGGCAAGACCATTGGTGGCATCAGCGGCGCCAGCTATGGCGACGACGTTGACAAGGCCATTGCCGGTGGCTTGTTTGTGGTGGACCGCGACGTTGGGCAAGCCGGGCGGCTGCGAAAGCTGCTGGCCGGAAGACTGGATGCGGCCTTTATCGGCAACGGGCTGGCTGGTTTCGAAGCTACCGTCACCAGCCAGGGGGAACTGAGTAACAACCGGGCGCAGTTCGTGGTCTTGCCCGTTCCCCTTGCCCGCGACCCACTGCATCTGGCGTTTCCAAAAGGCATGAACAAGCGCGAGGCCTTGAATCGGTTTGATGCCGCGTTGGAAAAAATGAGGCAAAACGGTGAACTGAAAAAGCTGGCCACCTCCGGAAAATAGCGCCGCAAGCAGCGCTGATCTGGCGCTATGGCATTTTCGGGTAACCCGTAATCTGCTGGATGGCCCGGTACAGCGGCTGAAGCCTGCCATACATCTTCTGGTACACGCGATGGTACAGCGCGTCATAGGTGGCGTGGTTCGCGGCAACCGGCTCGAAGGTCTTGCCGATGCGGGTCATGGCCTTGAGCGCGGTATCAAAGTCCGGGTGCAAGCCTAGTCCCACGGCTGCGTCAATGGCGGCACCCAGACCAGACGTTTCATACACATGCGGGCGCGACGTGGGCAGGCCAAAGATGTCGGCGGTGAGTTGCATGGCCGCGTCGCTCTGCGAGCCCCCGCCCGAAACGCGCAGTTCAGTGATGGGTACGCCGCTGCGCTTCTCGATGCGCTCCTTGCCCTCGCGCAGCGCGTAGGCCAGGCCTTCGAGGATAGCGCGGTAGACGTGGGCGCGGGTATGCACATCGCCAAAGCCGATGATGGCGCCCTTGGCCTCGGGGCCCGGGATCTTGATGCCCGGTGACCAGTAGGGTTGCAGCATCAGGCCCATGGAACCTGGCGGCACCGAGTTGACCAGTGCATCAAACAGCACCTCGGGCGCAACACCGGTCTGGGCCGACTGGTTCTGCTCGTGGTGGCCAAACTGCTGCTTGAACCAGTTGACCATCCAGTAGCCACGGAAGATCTGCACCTCGGTGCTATAGGAGCCGGGTATCGCCGACGGGTAGGGCGGGATGAAGGGTGTCACCTCCAGATACTTCGCGCTGGTGGTGTTGATGGTGGCCGTAGTGCCGTAACTCAGGCAGCCGATGTGCGGCTGCTGACAGCCTGCACCGATGACCTCGCAGGCCTTGTCCGCGGCAGCAGCCATCAGCGGCGTGCCCACGGGTATGCCGGTGGCGGCGCTCGCTGCCGCGTTGATGCTGCCCATGCGGGTGCCAGGCGTCACCAGTTGCGGAAACCACTCCGGTTTGACGGCCAGCGCTTGCCACTTCCAATCGCTGGCTTTGGCCCATGCCAGCTTTTTGTAGTCAAACGGGACATAGCCCACTTGCGAACCGATGGAGTCCACAAAGCTGCCGCACAGACGGTAGTTCAGGTAGCCCGACAGCATCAGGTATTTGTCGGTCTGGTC
The DNA here is from genome assembly GCA_903853895.1 of uncultured beta proteobacterium. Lineage (GTDB taxonomy): Bacteria > Pseudomonadota > Gammaproteobacteria > Burkholderiales > Burkholderiaceae_C > Allorhodoferax. The sequence continues at coordinate 35,291 of CAINUX010000037.1, forward strand.
CCAGATGTCGCGCTGGTGGGCCCTGATCCAGTTGGCCTCTGCCTCACCCCGAAAGTAGTTGATGGTGTGTTGCACGCCGGCCAGCTTGAAGCCCAGCTTCCACAACAGGCCGATAGGAGGCACGTCATCGGTGCGGCGCTGGTCCAGCCAGGTGATGGCGGGGCGCAGGGGCTTGCCGTGCCGGTCCAGGTTGATCACGGTGCCGCGCTGCGTGGTGACGGCCACGCCCCGCACCGTGTCGCGCACGCCAGGGTTCTGCGCCCATAGGGTTTGGCAGGCGGTGCAGACGGCCTGCCAGTAGTCCTCGGGGTCATGCTCGGCCCAGCCCGGATGCTCCGAGAAATAGGCCTCCAGATGCACCTGCGTCTTGGCAACGATATTCCCCTGCAGATCAAACAACAGCGCGCGCACGCTCTGCGTACCGTTGTCGATGGACAGGATGGTGGGCTCAGACATGGCTGCTCTCCGGTGTGGTCGCCCAGGGGGTCGGGCTGTAGTGCTGCTGCCACAGCGTCCGGTAGGCGGATTCCTCGGCCTCCCATCGCGCATCGTCCCAGCCGAGTTCGCCCTGGCAGATGGACCGAATGCGGGGCAACAGGTCGACGCCGCCGCCGCGCAGCAGCAAGCCCAGGCGGGTGCGGCGCAGCATCAGGTCTTGCAGGTGCACAACAGCCTCATGGCGCGCCGCCCAGCGCAACTCCACCCACAGCGTTTCGGTGCCGCTGATGGTTTGCAATTCATTGTCCTCTGCCGCCGCCACGACGTTGTCTGCCAGCGGTCCGTAATGGCCTTGCAGGCGCTGGCGTTGGTGGGTGCTCAAACCACCATGCAGCGGCAGCGCCGCAGCGCTCGCCAGTAGCGGACTGTTGATGGGCAATTCCTGCGCATGGGGCAATCGCTGCGCAACGTGCCGCAAGGCGTCCAGCGCGATCAACCGGAAGGTGGTCAGCTTGCCACCGGTCACGGTGAGCAGGCCCTGCTCCATCCAGACCGCGTGGTCGCGTCCTTCCTTGGACGGGTCGGCTTTGCCGGTGTCCACTACCGGGCGCACGCCGGCGTAGGTGGCAATCACGTCGTCCGGCGTGAGACGCAGTTGCGGAAACTGAAACTGCAGTGCATCCATCAGGTAGCTGATTTCGGCCGGGGTGATGCTGGCCTCCTGCTGCAAGTCGCCCGCGTGGTCGATATCGGTAGTGCCGACCAGTGTGGCACCTTCCCACGGAAAGACGAACACCGGCCGCCCATCCTTCGGGTGCATCAGGCTGACGGCCTGTGCCACCGGCAAGCGCCAGGCCGGCAGCACCAGATGGCTGCCGCGCAGCGGGCGCAGCCGGGCAACCGCGCCCTGCTGCTGGCGCAGCCCATCGGCCCAGGCCCCGGTCGCATTGATCACCACCGTGGCCCGCACGGCATGGGGCTCGCCGCTGACGGAATCGACCACGCGCACGCCATTGACGTCACCGTCAGTGCGGTCATCCATGCGCAACAACTTCTCCACCCGCAGGTAGTTGATGGCCACGCCGCCCAGGCTGCGGGCCTCTTGCAGCACGCGCAGCACCAGCCGCGCGTCATCAGTCTTGGCATCCAGGTAGCACATGCCGCCCTTCAGATCCGTTCGATCGATGTGGGGTGCCAGCATCAGGAATTCATCAACGGGATAGTGGTGGCGCGCCCGTTGTCCGGCCATGCGGTCGTAGACGGCCAGGCCCAGCTGAAACAGCCATCGCCCCGGCTTGCGGCCCCGGTAGTCGGCAAAGGCAAAACTCTGCGGGTCCACCAGACCCTGGGCCTGGTGCAGCAGGTGCTGACGCTCGCGCACGGAGTCGCGGGTCAGACGCAACTGGCCTTGCTTCAAGTAACGCAGGCCGCCATGCACCAGCTTGGAGGAGCGACTGGACGTGCCCCAGGCAAAGTCTCGCTGTTCGACCAACAGTACCGTGAGTCCCCGGCGCGCCGCTTCGAGCAGAATGCCGGCGCCGGTGATGCCGCCGCCGATGACGATGATGTCCCACGTGCGGTCCAATAGCGGGGCCAGCGGTTGCGCCCTGGGGTCTGGTGGTGCCATGGCATGCACCGTGGTCATGGCGTGTGGGTGGAAGTGGGGTTGGACGCGGGCGCAGGTAGCAGCTTGCCGGGGTTCATCATGCCTTCGGGGTCGAAGTGCAGGAAAAGGCTGCGCATGGCCGACAAGCCCAGCGGGCCTTTCTCGGCCTCCAGATACGGCGCGTGGTCCAGCCCAACACCGTGCTGGTGGCTGATGGTGCCGCCATTGGCCACAATGGCCTTGCACACCGCTGTCTTCAGGCTGCGCCAGCGGGCCAGGTCGGTCCCATAGTCGCCAGAAAGGCGGTAGGCAAACGTGGTGTACACGCTGGCCCCTTGGGCATAGACGTGGGACAGGTGGGTGTAGGTGTGCACGCGCTCGCCACTCTGTGCCAGCGCATGCGTGGCGGCACTTTCCATGGCCAGCATCATGGGCGTCACGCGGGGCCAGTCGCAGGCGGTTTCCACTGTGTCGATGGCGTACCCCTTGAGCCACAACGAATTGCGCAAGTAGACGTTGCGAAACCGATTCTCTTTCCACTTCTTGCCCATGGCCTGCCCGATGGCGACCCCTTGATGGCTGCGTGCAATGCGTTGGGCGCTCTTGAGCGCATGGGCCACGGTATCGCTCTGGCCCGTGGCACCAATCATCAGCATGCATTTCTGGTCTTTGCAACCGCGCCAGGCCAGGTAGCGCTCCAGCAGACCGATGAGGGTCTTGTGCCCAGCCATTGTCAGCGTGGTCAGCGTCTCCACCGGGTTGGACAGGCGCAGCATGGACAGTGGCAGCTTGGCCTGCACGATGGAGCGCACGGCTGCTTGCGCCTGCTCCCAGCTGGGGAAAAACAAGGTGTGGAACTCTTCGCGCTGCGGCAGTGGTGTGATACGCACCGTGGCTTCGGTCAGGATGCCGATGCGCCCCTCCGAGCCCAGCACCATTTCGCGCAAGTCCGTGCCCGCCGCCGAGGCCGGAAACGTGGCCACATTCAGCGTCCCCACGGGTGTCTCGACCGTGCCTCCGGCGAACAACTGCTCGATGCGGCCGTAGCGCAGCGACTGCTGGCCCGATGAGCGCGTGACCACCCAACCGCCCAGCGTGGAGTATTCAAACGACTGCGGAAAATGCCCCAGCGTGTAGCCCTGCGCCCGCAATTGCGCCTCCAGGTCCGGGCCCAGCACGCCAGCGCCAAAGGTGGCCAGCTGGGCCTGGCGGTCCAGGTTGATCAGGCCGCACAGACGCGACAAGTTGATGGTCAGCACAGCCTGCCCGCCTTCGGGCACCGTCAGGTGGCCGACGACGCTGGTGCCGCCGCCCATGGGAATTACAGCCGCGCCGCAGGCTGCAGCGTAGTGCAGCAAGGCCCGAACCTGTTCGCCATTTTCGGGAAAAGCCACGCCGTCGGTCACCACGCCCACCTTGCCGCTGCGCATCTTCAACCAGTCGGGCAGGCTGTGGCCCAGGCTGTTGCGCATGCGGGTCTCGGCTCGGGTGTCGACCAACGGATGGGCCGGCAAGCGGCTTGGCGGTATGCCGGCACAGGCCTGTGCCAGGGTCGCATCTGCCGATGGTACGCCGGCGCCGATGCGCTGCTCCAGAAACTGCATGGCCTCCGCAGGCAGGACCAGTTCTATCGCATCGTCACCCCAGCCATTCCAGCGCTTCATATCGATCTCCTGTGCATTCGGGTGCAGCATCCGATTGCTACACTGGACGCCACTGTAGCCACCCCCGCCCGCGGTGTATTGCGCTTTCATGACAAAGAGCTTGTTCCATCATGCCAACCCGCGACTTCGCCACGTCTAGCCCCTCGGGCGGCCGGGTGGCGGGCGCGTACGTGCAACCGCTGCTGGAGCTGGCCGTGGAGCGCGGTGTGGGCTTGGCGGCATTGGCCGTTGCCGCCGGTTTGCCTGAAGACGCGCTGTCCCCCATGCCCGAATCCCTGGCCGCCGCAGACTATGTGCGCCTGCTGGATGCGGGCGCCGAGCTGGCCCGCCACCCGCACTTTGGCCTGCACGTGGGGGAGCGGGTCAAACTCGGGACCTACAGCGTCTATGGTCTGATCCTGCTGAGCTGTCGCGACCTGGGACAAGCCTTTGCACAAACTCTGCGCTATGAAAGCCTGGCACATGATCTGGGCCGCTCCGAGCTGGGCGTGCAGGATGGCACCGCCCATTACCAATGGCACAGCCACTTTCCACATGCCAGCCGCCACCTGGCCGAGAGCGTGTTCGCCGGCGTGCGCGTGTTCGGCAACTGGCTGGCCGGCACGCCCTTGCCCGCGGCACCGGTGTCCTTCACCCATGGCGCCCCGGCCGACGTCAGCGAACACCACCGCCTGTTTGGGCCGGATGTGGAGTTTGGCGCCAGCACCAATTGCGCCCGCTTCGATGCGGCGCTGCTAGCCCTGCCCGTTCCCAATGCCGATGTCGGGCTATACCCGGTATTGCAGCAGCATGCCGAACAGCTGCTGCAGAAGAAATTGCGCGTGCAGGGCGAAGCGGGAATCGTGGCCCTGGTGCGGGCCAGCATCGCCAGCCACCTGGCGCAAGACAGTGCCAGTCTGACCCGGATCGCTCAGGATGCAAACCTGTCACCGCGCACGCTGCAACGCAAGCTCAGCGACGCAAACACCAGCTTTCAGCAGCTGCTGGACCAGACGCGCCAGGCGCTGGCGCAAGGGTATTTGCTGCGTCCCGACTTAAGCCTCGCCGACATTGCATTTCTGCTGGGCTACCAGGACCAGAGCGCGTTCAACCATGCGTTCAGAGAGTGGACGGGCGGCAGCCCGGGCAGTTACCGAGAGAGGCGCGGACAACCCGGGGCGGTCTGACGGGACTTGCACCCTTTTTAGGTCATCAGGGCCACGGCACTGGCGAAGGTAAAAAACGCCGCCGCGGTGGACACCAGAATGATGCGCGCAATGCGCCCGTTGTCGGCGCCAAAGCGTTCGGCCAGCAGGGACACGTTGCTGGCGCTGGGCAGTGCCGACAACAGCACCAGCACTGTCAGGGCAAAACGGTCCAGCGGCACGCCCATCTGGATGGCGCCCGCCCCCACCAGCAAGACCAGCAAGGGGTGCAAAAAGAGTTTGATAGCGGCCACCGGCACCACTTCCATCCAGTGCACGGGGTGGGCCTCACCGGACTGCGCCATCAACTGGGAACGCGCCAGCACCGCACCAATGGTAAACAACGCCACCGGCGAGGCCGAATCGGCGAGCAGCCCCACGGTCTGCACGACGGGCTTGGGCAAATCCAGTTGCAAGGCCGACACCACGGCACCCAACAAAATGGACCAGGGCATGGGGTTGGTGGCCACGCCCTTGAGGGCATTTTTGGCGGCCTGCCCGGCCGATGAGCCCTCACCACCATCCCCATCCAACCGTGACAGTGCAATGCACAAGGATGTGGTGATCACCATGTCGACCAGAATCGTGACGATTGCTGGCCCGGCAGCCTTGGGGCCCAACAAGGCGACCAAAAGGGGCACCCCCATAAAACCGGTATTGGGAAAGGCGCCGACCAGGGCACCAAAGGCAGCATCATTCCAGCCAATGCGCCCGTGCCGCGTCACTGCCACGACAAAGCCCACCATGACCAGCGCACACGCGAGGTAGGTCAGCGCCACATGGGGGTCCAGCAACTGCGCAATCGGCGTGCTGGCGCCAAAGCGGTACAGCATGCACGGCAATGCGAAAAACAACACAAAGCTGTTCAGCCCGGGGATGGCAGCCATGGGCAACATGCCCCGGCGTGCGGCCACAAAGCCACACAGGACCAGCGCGAAAAAAGGAAAGGTGACGGTAAGGATTTGCAGCACGGGTGGATTGTCCGGTATTTTTGACGCCCCACTGGACTTCAATGCACAAGAATGCACTCCTATTATGATAGCTAACTAGTTAGCATTTACGAGGGCTAGAGGCCATTTTTATCAGGGACTACATAAAATATACCCAAAATGGGTATTGCTGTGTCATTTCATGCCCCCACGCACGCCCGGTAAGATGGCGCGCTTGTCTGCCTGCAAAGCCTGAATGTCTGCCCCCTCGCCTTCCAACGCCTCCCCCACCATCGCTCATGGCCTGAACCTGGCCCAGCAAGAAGCCGTCAACTACATGCACGGCCCTTGCCTGGTGCTGGCCGGCGCCGGTTCGGGCAAAACGCGGGTGATTACCCACAAGATTGGCCGCCTGATCCAGGCTGGCATGCCACCGCAGCGCATTGCGGCCATTACCTTTACCAACAAGGCCGCCGCCGAAATGCGCGAGCGCGCCAAGGGCCTGATTGGCAAGGCCGCCAAGGATGTGGTGGTGTGCACCTTTCACGCCCTGGGCGTGCGCATGCTGCGTTTAGACGGCGCCGTGCTGGGCCTCAAGCCTCAGTTCAGCATCCTGGACAGTGACGACGTGACCAGCATCCTGAAAGACGCCGGTGGCAGCACCGATGCCGCCACGGCCCGCCAATGGCAGTGGACGATCAGCGGCTGGAAAAGCGCGGGGCTGAACGCCGAGCAGGCCCTGGCCCAGGCGGCTGACGACAACGCGCGCATCACCGCCATCGTCATGGCCCGCTATGAGGAACGCTTGACCGCCTACCAGAGTGTGGACTTTGATGACCTGATCAGCCTGCCACTCAAGCTGCTGCGTGACCATGAGGCAGTGCGCCAGAAGTGGCAAGGGCTGATGGGCCATGTGCTGGTGGACGAATACCAGGACACGAACGCCACGCAGTATGAAGTGCTGAAGCTGCTGGTGGGCGGCAACCCGGCCGCCAGCGCGCGTTTCACCGCGGTGGGCGACGATGACCAGTCCATTTACGGCTGGCGGGGCGCCACGCTGGACAACCTGCGCAAGCTGCCGGTGGACTTTCCAGCGCTCAAGGTCATCACGCTCGAGCAAAACTACCGCTCCACCAGCGCTATCCTGCGCGCGGCCAACAATGTCATTGGCCCCAATCCCAAGCTGTACCCCAAGAACCTGTGGAGCGACCTGGGTGAGGGAGAGCCGGTGCGCGTCGTGGATGCCGACAACGAAGAACACGAGGCCGAGCGTGCCGTGGCCCGTATCCAGAGCCTGCGCGCCGAGGGAACCCTGGCCCAGGCCGGCAAGCAGTACATGGAATTCCGCGACTTTGCCGTGCTGTACCGCGCCAACCACCAGGCCAAGCCGTTCGAGAAGGCGCTGCGCAAAGCCAACATTCCGTACAAGGTGTCAGGCGGCCAGAGCTTTTTTGACCGGGCCGAAATCCGCGACCTGTGCGCCTGGTTTCGCCTGTGGGCCAACAACGACGACGACCCGGCCTTCTTGCGCGCGGTGACCACGCCTAAGCGCGGCATTGGCCACCAGACGCTCGGCACACTGGGCGTTTTTGCCAGCCAATACAAGCTCAGCCTGTTCGAATCGCTGTTCTCCAACTCCCTGGGCTCGGTGCTGGCCGCTAAGGCCGTAGGCAGCCTGCACGAGTTTGGCCGCTATGTGAACGACCTGGAATACCGCGCCCGCCAAACCGAAGGCGCTGAGGCCGCCCGGGCGTTCATGATGGATTGGCTCAAGGACATTGGCTACGAAAAACATCTGCTCGACGGCGAGGACAGCGATAAGGTCGCTGCGGCCAAGTGGTCTAACGTGCTGGAGTTTTGCGATTGGATGGCGTTGCGTTGCGGCGGTGAACTCGATGACACTGCCGGTGTGTCAGTGCGCGAAGTCAAGACCCTGATGGAAGTCGCCCAGACCATTGCGCTGTTGTCCACCATCAGTGAACGCGAAAAAGACCAGGACGTAGTCACCCTGTCGACCCTGCACGCGTCCAAGGGGCTGGAGTGGCCGCATGTGCTGCTGGTCGGCGTCACCGAGGGCATGCTGCCGTTCAAGCTGAACGATGGCGCGGATTCACTGGGTGGCTCCGACAGGGCGCACGAGTCGGCCAACGAGGACCTGGCGCAACGGCTGCAGGAAGAACGCCGCCTGATGTATGTGGGCATCACCCGGGCCCAGCGCAGCCTGGCGGTGAGCTGGACGCGGCGGCGCAAAAAGGGCCGCGAGATGGTCGCCGCGCTGCCCAGCCGTTTCATTGCAGAAATGGGGCTGGACAAGACCACGGTGCGCGAAGACCCACGTGAAAAACTCAAGGCTCTGCGGGCAGAATTTGCCCAAAAGGCGCTTACCAGCGCCGCTGCAGCGGCTCAGATTCGGTAAGGCCGCGGCTTAGCGCATTCCGTCGTAGCCGGTGCGTACCGTGAAATCGGCGAAACCCGAGCCCCCGCTGGGTGGGGCGATTCCAAAAAACGTGTCATGCAGTTCAGACAGCACCATCATGGCAAGGGCCGCGTCCTGATTAAAACCGATGCGGGCATGTCCCATGCCATCGCCCCCGCTCAGAATCAATTTTGAAATGTATTCACTGCATTCCTTGTGACCCCATAGGCTGCGGATGGTGTTGGCGATGCGGTGGTGGTGCAGTTCCACGATTTGTAGTGCCGCGTCTTTGCGCTGATTGAGGGCCAGGCGATACAACTGATCCGGGTGAATGGGGGCTCCGTCTTCCATCATGGCCAACGGCACGGTCTGCAAAAAATTACCCGAAGCGTCCGGCAGGTTGTCGATGACCGGGAGCGAGCTTAAACGCGAATCCTGCTCGGCAACGGCACTTTCCCACAATCCCCACGTCGTTTCCGGATCGTCTTCAACGACCTCCAGCCCACGGGAATCCACAGCATCCTTGCCCGGGGAGTCATCAGACTTCTTGCCCTTGCCAAGAAAACCACTGAACATGGAACCACTCCGTAGTTTGTGTGAATGCTACTCCAGCCGGAGCATCTTTGCCACCATTGCATGCGTCGGGACACATGGATAGGACAAAACGAGAATACCAACTGAAAAGTCGGCTTTGAATATTCGCCCAACAATGCAGCCACCCGTGTCAGACATTGCCGATGGGTGGATTGTACGGGTCGATGGTTTTCTTCCCCGCCAATCGCATCCCGTTTCCGTGAAGTTGTTCACACTATCGAACTTCACTTGCGGAGCTGGTCGACGCCACTAACAGTCCTCGTCTTGGCAGCCATTGACACCTACAGCGAGCGGTCATGCAAGTCTCAAATGGCTAGGCCAAAGTAGAGTCTGACCACTAACGTTTCGCAAGATTGAAGTAAGCAACGAGTCTCATGCTGCAGTGCAACATGAATGATTCCACAAACATCCAACTTGGCCTAGAAGACCTGCTCGCCGAATTGCACTTTGCTCGCAGAAACGAGCAACTCGGGCAACTTGCTTTGCTGGCCTACTGCGAGGTCAAGGGATGGGCACGAAGGGCTGGTAAGTCAGATTTGGCTGACACTGCGCTGCGGATGTTTTCCGATAGTCCCTGCGCCAGCAAAGATGCATTCCTTCACGGCATTGACGACCTGATCGCAACGTTGGAACTGCACGAACGCGAGTATCAACGAGCCAACGCTCGGTACTCTGCCAATGTACGAACGGCTCGCCCAGTTGTGGAGCACCATTGAACGGTTCCTCAAGAAACCATTCACCCGTGCCAGCAGTCGTTTTGCTTCCTAAAGATCACTTCCCCAGTCGGGGTATGCACGACCCGGATCTCACCGCCGCAAGGCACAGCCCTCGTCTTGGCAGCCATAGCCACTGCCAACGAGCGGTCGTGAACCATGAACTGATTGGTTGCTGTACCCTGCTCCCCGCCAAGCATGGCCCATTGTCGGCTCTTCAGGGTCCGATCCAATTTCGCTCTTCGGCATGGGCTTCTTAGCCGACTTCACGCCCGGATCGGCACGCTACTGATGTATCAGCCGTTTTGGTATTCGACAAGACGCGGGGGCATCGTGTATCGATACCTGTTTAAGCCTTCTTGCGACGCCTCAGGCAAAGACCAGCAACGCCCAAACCAACTAGTGCGAGTGTTGCAGGCTCCGGAATCTGAGAAACATCCCGCTCGTAGCTGGTGAAGCTCACGCCGCCATAAGTCAGGCTGGCGCAAACAACTGTATTCCCAGTACAACCGAGTTCCCCACTAGGGGACGCGATCGAATCGGTTGTGAAAATATCTGAAGAAACAAAAAGCCGTTCGGAGCCATCGGTGTAATAGGCAGCCGCAATAAGATGAGCAAAAGAGGGCAGAGATTCATTGATCGTAAACGCCGCTATCAGCGCGTTCCCAGACCACGACAGAGCAAAATTGGTGATCCCGTCTCCACCAGGAGCTGGTCCGCCCACGATGAGACCTTTGCCCGTATCTGCACCAGTAAGGCTGATGGTCAATGTGCCGCCTATTGGATTGCCAGTTGCGGAGTCGATCCAGTTAGATTCTGTAAATGAGTAATTTTTATATACGAGTGCCGCCTCGGCACGAGTTGGCATCAAGACAATACAACAACAGGCCAACCCAATCCATGCTGTCAAATTCCGATAGACTTTTGCGAGAGACTTCATAAAGTTCCTTTGGCGACCTGTGATTGACCAATCAGTTTGGTTAGACGCAAGAACTGAGCCGTTAGGAAATAGCAAAGCTAA
>CAINUX010000038.1 GCA_903853895.1 uncultured beta proteobacterium
CGAGAAAATAGGTTGCTGGCGTTTTGCATAGCGTGCCACTGCGCGATGCAAAAGGCGAGACTCAAACCAGACGGCTACACATGTAGAACTGTTCGAAGAAGGCTTGCGGACGCGGGTTCAAATCCCGCCAGCTCCACCATATCCGCTAAGCCCAACTGCTCGCAGTTGGGCTTTTCTTTTGCCCAATTGATGGCCGCGCAATGCGTTCGGCGTGCGAGCAACACCATGGAATTTGTCACCTTCCTCATCGACTTTGTCCTGCATGTGGACAAACACCTTGAGGCCTTTGTCCAGAACTACGGGTTGTGGGTCTACGCCTTGCTGTTCCTGGTGATTTTTGTCGAGACTGGCGTCGTCGTCATGCCGTTCTTGCCCGGTGACTCCCTGTTGTTTGTGGTCGGTGCCATGTGTGGTGTTGGCCTGATGAGCTACCCGCTGTCAGTCGGGCTGCTGTTTGCCGCGGCGGTGCTGGGCAACCAGACCAACTATGCCATTGGCCGCCATTTTGGGCCGCGCGTCTTTCAGTGGGAGGATTCGCGGCTGTTCAACCGCGCGGCATTTGATGCGGCCCACGCGTTTTACGAGAAATATGGCGGTATCACCATCGTGGCGGCCCGCTTCATGCCGTTTCTGCGCACGTTTGCACCCTTTGTCGCCGGCGTGGCCCAGATGACGCGCACGCGGTTTGCGCTGTACGACGTGTTGGGCGGAGCCCTGTGGGTGGGCGGCATCATCACCGTCGGCTACTTCTTTGGAAACTTCCCATGGGTCAAAGCCAATCTGGACAAAATCATTTGGGCCATGATTCTGATTCCAGGGCTGGTCATTTTGCTGGGCGCCTGGCGCTCCCGCCGTCGCGCGGTAGTCTGACCCAACGGCAGTTGCAATCAGCTGCGGATACGGTTGCGTGCCAGTGGCGGATTTCTTGAAAAATAGCCTTCAATCCCGCGCATCAGCGCATCGGCGAGGCGGGTTAGAAACTCTTCGCTGTTGAGCTTGGCTTCTTCCGTGGGGTTGCTGATGAATGCAGCCTCCACCAGCACACTGGGAATATCGGGCGCCTTGAGTACGGCAAAGCCGGCTTGCTCCACCCGGGCCTTGTGCAGCTTGCCCACGCGTCCCATTTCGCCGAGCAGCGTTTTGCCCAGCTTCAGGCTGTCGTTGATCTGGGCTGTGGTGCTCATGTCCAGCAGGGCGCGCTGAACCGTCGCGTCCTTGTTCTTTACGTTGAGGCCTCCTATCAGGTCCGCCTTGTTTTCCTTGGCCGCCATCCAACGGGCGGCGCTGCTGGACGCGCCACCTTGGCTCAATGCAAATACGCTGGCGCCCTGCGGGTCGGGTGTGAAGAATGCGTCGGCGTGCAGGCTGACAAACAAATCGGCCTGCACCCGGCGCGCCTTTTGCACCCGCACTTGCAGTGGGACAAAAAAATCGGCATCGCGGGTGAGGTAGGCGCGCATGGCGTTGCCGTTCACGCTGGTGGCATTGATGCGATCGCGCAGCAGGTGGGCCAGGCGCAGTACCACGTCTTTTTCGCGGGTGCCGCCGGGGCCGATGGCGCCCGGGTCTTCCCCGCCGTGGCCCGGGTCCAGCGCGATGATGATGAGTCGGTCCGTTGCGCTGGGTGGCGCCTCGGTCTTAGCGGAAGCCTTTGAGTCATTCTGGCCACTAGCCCTCGTGGAATCTGATGATTTAGCTATAGATTGCGTAGCGTTTTGCGGTGTGCTGGCCGCGCTCTGGCTGCCCGATTTCTGCGCATGTTGGACGATCAGGTCACCCAGCGGGTCGGCGGGAGTGTTGCTGCGCGTGCTGTCCTGCAGGCGCTGGGCGATCAGGGCCTCCAGCGGATCAGTCTCCTGCACCGGGTACAGGTCCAGCACTAGTCGGTGCTGGTAGGCCGCCACGGGCGTCAGCGCGAACACTTGTGGACGAATCGGCAGCTTCAGATCAATGACCAGGCGCACCACGTTGGGGGTGAATTGCCCGACGCGGACGCCGGCGATGTTGGGGTCGTCGGCCCGCACCTTGGCCACGAGCTCCTTGAGCGCGGGGTTCAGCGTGATGCCCTCAATGTCCACGGCCAGGCGCGGCGGGCTGGGTACAAACAGCTGTTGCGTTTTGAGTGCGCCGTCGGATTCGATGGTCACCCGCGAATATTCGGGTGCGGGCCACACCCGCACCGTGAAGATGGTGGCGCCGCGTGCCAACTCGGCCAAGCCCAGTGTCAGGACCAGGCTACCGGTTTGTAGCAGCGTGCGGCGTTTCACGGAGCCGGTCCTTCGGCGGCCACGGCCTGCAACAAGGCCACGCCGGTGGGCGTGTGGGCGCTTAAGCTGACCAGGCGCTCACTTTCGCTGGTCGTGGTGATGGCGATGTCCAGGTCGGCGGTGGGCAGCATGGCCGCGGCTTTTTCGGGCCATTCGGCGAGCTTCAGGCCGGGGCTGGCAAAGATGTCTCGAAAGCCCGCGTCTTCCCACTCGCGTGGGTCGGCAAAGCGGTAGAAGTCAAAATGCCACACGTTGAGGTCCGGCAATTCGTAGGGTTCCACCACGGCATAGGTGGGGCTCTTGATGCGCCCCGTCACTCCCAGCGCCTGCAACAGATGTCGCACCAGCGTGGTCTTGCCGGCGCCCAGGTCGCCGTGCAAGGCAATGAAGGCGTGCCCCAAGGACGGCACGGCCGCCAACGAGCGGGCAAACCCCTGGGTTGCCGATTCATTCGGCCAGCGCAGTGTTTTTACAATGGGAGCGTGACGATCAATAGCACTCAATTCGATGGTATCCAGCTGGTTGCGCAAATACAGGCGTGGGCCCGGGAATTGGGATTCTCCCAAATCGGCGTGGCCAGTGTAGACCTAAGCTCCGCCGAGGCGGGTTTGACCGACTGGCTGGCGCGTGGTTTCCATGGTGACATGGCCTATATGGCCAGCCATGGCCTCAAGCGTGCACGCCCGGCCGAGCTGGTGCCCGGCACACTGAGCGTGATCACGGCGCGCATGGACTACCTGCCGCAGGGCACCGCTGAGGGCTGGACGCAGGTTGAGCTGCGGCGCCTGGAGCATCCCACCGAGGGCATCGTGTCGCTGTACGCGCGGGGTCGGGATTACCACAAGGTGTTGCGCAGCCGTCTGCAAAAGCTCAGTGACCGCGTGGCCACGGAGATCGGTCCGTTCGGCCACCGCGTGTTCACCGATTCGGCCCCGGTGCTGGAGGCCGAGCTGGCGGCGCGCAGCGGTCAGGGCTGGCGTGGCAAGCACACGCTGCTGCTCAATCGTGAAGCGGGTTCGATGTTTTTTCTGGGTGAGATCTATGTGGATGTGGCGCTGCCCGTTAGCGAGGCTGTGCAGGACCATTGCGGCACCTGTACGCAATGCATGGACGTGTGCCCCACTCAGGCCATCGTTGCGCCACACCGGTTGGACGCGCGCCGCTGCATTTCGTATTTGACGATTGAGCATGCGGGGCCGATTCCCATTGAATTTCGTGCGCCCATGGGCAACCGCATCTACGGTTGCGACGATTGCCAATTGGTGTGTCCATGGAACAAGTTTGCAAAGCGAAGCCCTTTGTCCGATTTTGACCCACGCGAAGGGATGAGCGGCCAGCAGCTGGTGACGCTGTTCGAGTGGACGGAAGAGGAGTTTTTGAAGCGCACCGAGGGGAGTCCGATCCGGCGCATCGGGCATGAGCGTTGGCAACGCAATATTGCCGTGGCACTAGGCAACGCCTTGCGCCAAGGTGCCGACGTGCGTGCCGCACTGTTGCGCTATGTGGAGCACCCCAGCGCCTTGGTGCGCGAGCATGTGGAGTGGGCGTTGGCAACAATCCACTCCTGACTTAATAGCTGCTTGCGCATATTCCACGAGGGCGCGTGGCGGTATTTGCTTCGAGCCGATGCCCAATTCGCACTGCACGCTGCGGTGCCTTCGATGACATCGCTGCAGACCCGGCTTGCAATCAGCCATGCTGGCAGGAGTGTCAGCTATCTTTACAGACGCCGCTCCGCAAGTTCGCAGCCCTACCCCGTCATTGTGTGGGGAGCGATCTCTGTGAACCACTCACAAATCGCGGCCATGAGTGTCAATAGCAAGTTTTTTTGCCTTCTTGGGGGGTTACTTCTCAAATTCAACTATCCACACCCCTACAAAGCGCCGGGTAACCAGTACCTGGCAAAAACATGACTTTGTATTCCGACGTTTGGCATAAAACTTATATAAATCAAATACTTACAGATATTTCCATCATTGGCACAAATTGTGCTCTTCAACTACGGGAGAGAAGTGCTGGAGAACGCGTCAAGAGACCGACTTTTTGCAGGGCGGCTCTTCTTGGAGAAAAGTCGGTTTAATTTTCAACTGAAAGACAACAATGAAACTTCGTTCTATCGCACTGGCAGCCCTCGCTGCTGTCTCGTTTGGCGCACAGGCCGACCTTTACAACCAAGAGATCACAGGCAACGTGATCATGGGAGACGGCATTGGCGATGGCGGGTTCACAACTGATACTGGCGAAGGTGTCGAAATTGGACTTCGAGCCCGTCAGCGTTACCCTTCGCCCACTGGCGTAACTGGAAGCAACGGCGACGGAACATATAACCAGGAAACTGGTGGCTATACCTCAGGCGGTGTTGCGGGTGGTACACGCGCCGCTTGGAATTTTGACTGGTCGATCAACACTGGCACAGCCAAGGTGGGTGATTACACCTACATGCTTGGCATGGACTTCGACGCAGGTATTGGTATGAATTTTCAGATGTTTGACCTGATCAACTTGGCGTTTGCCGATCACTCGTTTGGCAACAGCAGCACTGCCCAGAGCGCCGGCGTAGAGGCAACTAATGCGGGCAATTACACTACCCTCAAAGCGTCTTCAAGTCTGGTTCAAAATTCTTGGAACTACGATTTCTTCGACACCCCTGCAGGGCCATTTTCCTTCTCACCAACAGCCGACGGCACCTACTCGATATTCCTTCAAGCGAGCAATCGCGAGGGTGTAGTAGTTTCCCGTGCGGACATTGATGTGATCGTCGGTCGTGGCGCAGAGGTTCCAGAGCCAGGCTCTTTGGCTTTGTTGGGTCTTGGGTTGGCAGGTCTTGCGGCTGCACGCCGCCGCAAAGCAGCCTAGTCAACTTCCAGCATTTGCATCAAAAGAACGGCGGCCAATTGGCCGCTTTTTTGTGTGTGCGCTTGCCCCAGGAACATCACCACCAACCCCAGCTACAAGCATCAAGCATCAAGCATCTTGCAAAGGCTTCGCAGACGCTATCAAAAATGCAGCTGCTCGCGCACTATCCACGGGGGCCAAAGGCCGATTTTTCTACTATTTTCCGTCCACCAAGACGACACCGCCGGAAGCATGGGTTGCCGCGCTGCGCTCGCAACGACGGCGTAAAACCGCTTAACGCCGCGCCATACGGCGCAGTAGCAGCATCAGGCCTTTGCGGTCAGTGGCACCGGTGCGGCGCTGTAGTGCCGCCATATGCTCATTGGCCGTGTGGCGCGAGATGCCCATGGCGCGGGCAGCGCCAGCCACGGTTTCGTCCTCCAGTAGGTGTGCCGCCAGTTCGCTTTGGCGTGGCGTCAATCCGAGTTGTTGCGCCAGCAGGGTGGCGCGTTCGCTAAGGTCTGGGGCATCGAGCAATGCTGTGACGGCGATGTGCACAGACTCTGGCAATGCGCGCAGCAAATAACTCACCGCCTTGCCATCACGGTCCTTCCAGGGTAGCCGTGTGGGACTGCTGACCTTGCTCAGGGCTATGTGCAGTGCACGCGCGCCGCCCGCGCCTACCAGTTCCAGCCGTTGCCCCACTACATTCACACGCTCACCGGTGCGCGCCAACTCTTGGGCCGCCGCGTTGCACTCAAGCACAAAGGCCTCTTGGTTCACCACCCAGGTGGGGGGAAGGTATTCAAACAGCCCGGCTTGCAGGGTTTTGCGGGCCGCATCGGCGGCGGTATGCATGAGCACGGCAAAGGCTTCGCATTGGGGGCGCTGCGCCGAGCCGCCGTGGCCACACGCGTCGCCGTAGTTGGCGCAGTGGGTCATGCGCCCGGCCCATGCCGCTAGATCTGCGGGGTTGCGCAAAGGAGTGTCGGGGGTCAGCTCCATGGTGCAGCGGGCCTGGGTGTGGGCCGGAAGGGTCTGCAGCGTGGCGCGCCATGCCACGGGATCGGCACGCGAAGTGTGCAGGCGCGCTGCCAGTTGCAGCAAGCGCAAGGCATCATCTGCAGTGTCTGCGTCCGCAGCACCGGGCTGAGGCAATTTGAAGTCTTCCGACATTTCTGCCTCGCTGTGCTTGTTTTTGTGTGCCCATTATGGTTCACGGACTTTTACCCGTTCTGATGCGCGCCCTTAAAGCCTCCCTAAACTCAAGTCTCTGGAATCCGCCGGATCACCCAAGGCGCAGCGTGTCAATTCCAGCCGCTTGCCCAGACCTGTCCACGGGACTTCCGAAAACCGCAGTCAGCAACACCGCAGTTCCCTCCACCCCTGTGCGATGATTCCCGCCAAAACCACGGGCACTTTCCTTATGCGACTCCCCAACTTGCTAGCCACCAAAAATGGCCGATTGATGGCTTTCTTTCTCTTGTACGTCACCGAGGGCATCCCCTTGGGTTTTGCCGCCACCGCCGTCGCCACTCGGTTGCGCCGTCTGGACGTAGGCCCCGCAGAGATTGGCGCTTTTGTGGGCTCGTTCTACCTGCCGTGGGCGTTCAAGTGGGCATTCGGTCCACTGGTGGATGTGTTTTCAAGCGACTGGCTGGGCCGCAGGCGTGGCTGGATTTTGATTACCCAGGTGCTGATGGCGCTTACGTTGTTGTCTACCGTGATGCTCGACCTGCCTGCGCAGCTGGGCCTATTCACGATGATTCTGCTGGTGCACAACACCTTTGGTGCCATGCAGGACGTGGCGATTGACGCGCTGGCTTGCAGCACGCTGCAGGAAGAAGAGCGGGGCCTGGCCAACGGCATGATGTTTGCCGGTGCCACCATTGGCACCATGGTGGGCGGCAGTGGGGTGATGTTCCTCAGTGGCTACACCGGTTTTCAGCCGACCTTCTACTTTGTGGCTGCGTGCATTCTGGCTGTGACGGCTTTTGTGGTGCTGCCCATGAAAGAGGCACCTGGCCCGGTGCGCGAACCGGTGGTGGGCTCCAAATTGGCGCAGGCCGGGCGCGAGATGCGCACGTTTGCCGTTGATTCCTTCCGTTCGTTCCTGGGTAGCTCCGGCGCGTTTGGTGGACTGCTCTTCGCCTTGCTGCCGGCCGGTGCCATGTGCCTGGGGCTGGCCTTGCAGTCCAACCTGGCGGTGGAGTTGGGCATGGACGATGACCAGGTGGCGTTGCTGGGTCTGTGGTCATCTATTTTGGGCGCGGCGTTTTGCGTGCTGGGCGGCTATTGGTCCGACCGCTTTGGCCGCAGGCGCACGCTGTTCATCTATCTGGCGCTGATGAGTCTGCCGGTGTTTTACCTGATGAATGAACTGTCCCGCTTTGGCTGGATCATGCCCGTCAGCCAATCGGCCGAGAACCGCCCGGCAGTGCCCGCAGCCCTGGTGACTGCGTTGTGGATTGCCACATTGGCATATGCAATCTTTCAGGGCCTGATGTATGGCACGCGCTCGGCCATCATGATGGATGTGACCAACCCGGCCGTGGCGGCCACGCAGTTCACCGCCTATATGGCGCTGATGAACCTGGCCATCTCCTACTCGGCCACCTGGCAGGGCATCGCCATCGAGGCCTGGGGTTACCCGACCACCATGCTGGTGGACGGCATTTTCGGGCTGGCCTGTTTGCTGGTTTTGCCGTGGCTCAAGCGCTCCCAGGAAGTATCTGCAGCCGACGCGGGGCAACCCGGCAGTGCGGCAGGTTTTACCGATGCGCTAGGCCCCCGGCGGGCGCGCCGTCTGGCCACCGGGCTGGGGCTTCTGTGTCTGGCCTGGGTGCCTTCGAGCGTGTGGAGCGAGGTCTTTGGTGCTGGCAAGCCCATTGTGGGTACGCTGTTCACGGTGATCTTCATTGCGTCGGCGTTGTTTCTCTTGGCCGGGCGGGCTGTGCTGGGGGATGCGGGCGGTCGCACGGCGAGGCTCGGCGTGTGGGTCGCGCCGTTATTGATCCTGCTGTATGCCCGCTACTACCTGAATGCTATTGCCAGCTGGTTGCCAGCCGGGGTCGACGCCGCTGGCTTTGTGGCAGGCGCGCACAACGCCATGATGGGAGTGGCCGTGCTGGCGGGCGTTTTGCTGCTGCGCCTGGGCGCAAATCCCTGGAAGCAGATGGAGGTTGGCAAGTAATGTGCTATTGTTGTTATAGCATACTATTCATATAGTACGTGGGCTAGAGACCAGTTTACCTTGGAACTTTGTGAAATAAACCCAAAATGGGTATAAAGCGGGTGCTTTAGCGCAATAGCCCCAGCGCCAGGGGCAGGCTCACCATGCCCAGCAGCGTGGACAGGGTGACCAGCCCGGCTACGTAGGCGCCGTCGTAGCCCATGCGGGCTGCCAGCACGTAGCAGCTCGACGCCGTGGGCAGGGCCGAGAATGCCAGCAGCACGGTGGTCTCTGGCGCGTTCAGGCCAAATAGCCGCGACATTCCCAAGGCGATGATGGGTAGCACCAGATGGCGGATCGACAGCACCGACACCGCCAGCGTCTTGGCCCGGGCCAGAGCGCCAAACTGCATGCCCGCGCCCGCGGCCATCAGGCCCAACGCCAGAGACGCGGCGCCAATGCGGGTTACCGATGGCTCCAGCCAGTGCGGTATGGTGAACCCCATCAGGTTGGCCAGCAAACCGGACACGGTTGCAATGATCAGGGGGTTGCGCAGCAGTTCGCGCGCCATGCTGCGCTGGGCGTGGCGCACCATGGGCCACACCGCGCCCACGTTGAACAGCGGCACGCACACGCCAATCAGCACGGCGAACAGTTGTGAGCCTTGCGGACCGACCAGCCGATCGGCAATGGCCAGACCGATAAAGGAGTTGAACCGAAACGCCACCTGGGCGCTGCTGGCATGGTCGCGACTGTCTATCCAGCGTTTGAGCAGCGGGATATGGGGCAGGGCGTAGGCCAGTGCGATGCCGGTCAGGCCCAGTGCCCACCCGGCCCCCATGAGACGCGATGCGGCGTGCACGTCCAACGGGCTTTTGACGATGGACTGGAACAGCAGGACCGGGAACAGGAAGAAATACACCAGTGTCTCAACCTGCTCCCACACCGAGCGGTTCAGTGCCGTGTAGCGACACACCAGGTAGCCGCACAGGATCAGCGAGAAATCAGGAAAGAGCAGTTGGGCATAGTTCACCGGTCGAGAATACCAGCCAATGCTGGCCCCAACCCTGCGGCTCTGCGGTTACTATTTGCATCTGGCGACCATCACAACTATCTGGAGCACAACGACCATGCGAACCCATCAGTTCATTGCCCTGAGTCTTTCCATTGCCGCTGGCGCTGCGCTGGCGCAGGGCTACCCCAACAAGGTCATCAAACTGCAGGTGCCGTTTGCGCCAGGTGGCACCACCGACATCATTGCACGCACCATTGCTGACCCGCTGGGAAAAATTCTTGGCCAGAGCGTGATCGTGGAGAACAAGGCTGGTGGCGGCGGTGTGGTGGGTGCCAATGAGACGGCCAAGGCCGCGCCCGACGGCTATTCGCTGGGTATGGCCACCGTATCCACGGTGGCGGCCAACCCGGCCATCAACCCGAAGATGCCGTACAACTCGCTGACCGATTTCACGCCCGTCATCAACGTGGCGGCCACGCCCAACGTCATTGCCGTGCACCCCAGCTTCCCCGCCAAAGACTTCAAGGGTTTTCTGGCTGAGATCAAGGGCAACCCCGGCAAGTACTCGTATTCATCGTCGGGCACGGGTGGCATTGGTCACCTGCAGATGGAGCTGTTCAAGAACCTGACTTCCACCTTCATCACCCATATTCCCTACCGCGGCGCTGGCCCTGCGTTGAACGATACGGTAGCCGGACAAGTGCCGATGACCTTTGACAACATGCCCTCGGCCATGCCCTTCATCTCGGCCAACCGGTTGATTCCCGTCGTGGTGGCTGCACCGCAGCGCCTGGCGCAGTTGCCCAATGTGCCAACCTTCAAAGAAGTGGGGCTGGAGCCGGTGAACCGCATGGCCTTCTATGGCATCTATGGTCCCAAAGGCATGCCCAAGGATGTAGTCGACAAGATCAATGCGGCCGTGCGCAAGGTATTGGAAGACCCGGCCGTGAAGAAGCGCATTGAAGACACCGGCTCCATCGTGCTGGGCAACACGCCCGAGCAGTTTGGCGCCCAGATCAAGGCAGAGTACGAGGTGTACAAGAAGGTCGTGGACTCCGCCAAACTGCGCCTGGAATGACCGGTATTGACACCTTCATCGACGCCCTGTGGCTCGAAGAAGGCCTGTCGCCCAACACGCTTGCAGCCTACCGGCGTGACCTGACGCTGTATGCCACCTGGCTGCAGACCCAGGCCCGCAGTCTGGAGCAGACCACCGAGCTGGACTTGCAGGCGTACTTTTCCGAGCAGCACGCCGCCACCAAGGCCACTACGGCCAACCGGCGCCTGACGGTTTTCAAACGCTATTTTCGCTGGGCCCTGCGCGAAAGCCTGTTGCACACCGACCCCACGCTGAAGCTGCAGTCTGCCAAGCAGGCCCTGCGTGTTCCTAAGACGCTGACCGAGGCCCAGGTGGAGGCCCTGCTGGCCGCACCTGACACGTCGAACGCGCTGGGCGTGCGCGACCGCACCATGCTGGAGCTGATGTATGCCAGTGGTCTGCGGGTGACGGAGCTGGTGACCCTGAAGACCTTGAACGTGAGCCTGAACGACAACGTGTTGCGCGTGCTGGGCAAGGGCAGCAAGGAGCGCCTGGTGCCCTTTGGCCAGGTGGCCAGTCAGTGTCTGCGCCAGTACCTGGGCGCGGCCCGGCCCGAACTGCTGGCGGGCAAGCAGACGGACGACTTGTTCGTCACGGTACGGGGTGCAAATGCCGGCTCGGCCATGTCGCGTGTGATGTTCTGGATGGTGGTGAAGAAACACGCCCTGGCCGCGGGCATTCGGGTGCCGTTGTCACCCCACACCTTGCGCCATGCGTTTGCGACGCATTTGCTCAACCACGGTGCAGATTTGCGTGCGGTGCAACTCTTGCTCGGTCACGCGGACATTTCCACGACGACCATTTATACGCACATTGCCCGGGAGCGTTTGGCAACTTTGCATGCCCAGCACCATCCGCGGGGGTAGATGTTTCGAGGAGTCCTGACTGCATCCGGCCAGAGGGGGTACCGGTTGAGCATTCGTTTCAAATGTCGTTTTTTGGATTTTCAGAGAGCCCATCCCCCTGCACAACGCGCATCACGCCCGTGCTGTGCGGCGAGAGGCCAAAACTGCGAATGTTTTTGCGAAGGCTGGCAGTGTCGAGCTCATTCCAGATGAGGCCGCAGTCCAAGCAGGCATGGGAGTGCTCGTTGTTGATGAAGACCGGCTTTGCAAGCATCGCCTTGAGAAATCCCCGCAGCGGATAGAACCGAGCCGACTCGCCGATTGATCCGCGCACCACTTGCTTGCTGCCGCACCGCAAGCAATACATACCACGAACCGTTTTGTCCATCATGGGTTCTTTACGTGCGAAACGCCGGGTATGCCTTTCGCAAAGAAGGCATCAATCTGACTGGCAACCCACAGTGGGCGGGTGACGGTTGGCACATGGCCTGCATCGTCAGCAATCACCAGCTTGGAGTTGGGCACCAGCTTCGCCATCGTCTCAGACGACTCCGGTGGAACGATGACATCCTTGCGGCCATGCAATATCAGCGTCGGCAACGCAATGGTGCTCAGTCGTGGTGTCAGGTCCACATGCTCGACACATTCCATCATTTGCACCGCGTCGGGCCCATTGGAGCGATTGACGATCAATTTGCCCCACGCACGCTCTGCGTCGCAGTCCTCTTCGGGCGTGCAAGCGTTGACGAATGCATCCATGGTGGCCGGAAAATTCACCTTGCATCCTGCCAGCAATCGATCACGGGCTGGCGTGGGCGCTCCAACATAGCGACCACCAACAATCACGAGGCCAGAAAAACGCTCCGGGTGAAGCAGTGCCGCCTCCAGAGCAACGATGGCACCCATCGATTCCGCCGCGAGTACGCAGGTCTCTATGCCAAGGGCGTCCATCACCCGAAACAGGTCTTCTACCAGCAGCTCCAGCGTAATTCTGGGTGCGGTGTGTCGGGTCGCGCCCGTTCCGCGATGGTCATAGGTCACGGTCCGCCAGGTGCGGCTCAGTTGCTCAAATGGTGCTGCCCACAGTTCCCCGCTGCCCACCCACCCCCCATGCGCGACTAACGTTCTGTTCGCGCTGCCGCTGGATGAAACAAGAATCTCCGAATCACTTGTTTTCAAAAACATGATCGATTCCTTCGCTTATGGTCAATGTGGTCTACACCCCAATCGTCTCTGCCCAGACCAGCGCCTGCACATGGGCCCAATTGACCTGGTTGTTGTTAAGGCCCAGCTGGTTGGCGGTGCGGGCAAAGGCTTCGTCGTCGCCGGTTTCACAGGCTATCGTCAACTCCAGAAACGGTGCCAGCGGGCCCGTGCGGTGTAGCAATGCCTGGGTGATGGAGTCTGGCAGGGCGATGGTGGCCAGGGCGGCCTCCATGCTCATGCCCAGCATGGTGTCCAAGAGCGAGAAGACCCCGACCACAAAGGCGTTGTCGCAATCCTCAGCCGGCAGCAATTCGGTCGCCAGCAATTCCATCAGGCGCCCGCGCGCCACGGCGGTGGTGCCGACTGCGGGTGGCATGTCGCCGTTGCGCGACGTAGTCAGCAACAGCGCGGCCCACTTGAACAGGCGGTTCAGGCCCAGCAACATGACGGCGTGCTTGAAGGATGTGACCTCGGAGCGCATACCAAAACCGGCAGAGTTGATGAAGCGCAGCAGGTTGAAGGACAGCGTGGGGTCGCGCTTCAATACTTCTTCAATATCTGCCGTACTGGCCTGTTTGCGCACCAGGTTGATGAGCTGCAATATGGTGGCCTGCGCCGGGCGCACCGACTGCCCCTGAACTAGAACCGGTTTTGCAAACCAGTAGCCTTGAAACAGCTTCACCCCCAGATCGGACAACATGGCGTACTGGCCGGGGGTCTCGACCCGTTCTGCAATCAGCTGGGCGCTGGATTTGGCTTGCGCCAGCTTGACGAAGGAGGCCAGTGATTGGGCGCGGATGACGGAGAGGTCAAATTTGATGAACGACGCCAGCTCCAGCCAGTACGCGTAGGGCTGGGTGAGTATCGAATAGTCAAACGCCAAACGGAAGCCGCGGCGCTTGATTTCCTGCAGGTTGGGCAGGCGGTTTTGTACCTGGTCGATCTCGGACACCGGCAAGGGCGGCACTTCCAGCACCACGCGTTGGGGCGCAATCAAATCCAGATGACCCCCTGCCAGACTGTCGTGCGTGCAATTGATGAAGATGGTTTTGTTGCCGATGGGGGAGTCACTATCGACGGCACTGAGCACGTTGAACAGCAGTTGTGCATCACTGGCAGCGGTGTGACCGTGGGATAACACCGCGCGGTCGAACAACTCGTAGCCAATCACGGCGCGGTCGTGGTCCAGGATGGCTTGGTGGGCAAACGCGATGGGCGCCATGGAGCCATGCAGTGACGGTGGTGGCGATGGCTCAGAAACGGGTTCAGAAGTGGGCTCGGTCATGGGTGGGTGGCGTGGATCATGTGGTCAAACGGCTTTCAAAATCTGCCAGCGGCATCGGACGCCCTAGCAGGTAGCCCTGGTAGGCGTCGCAGCCCTGGCTGTGCAAATGGTCGTGCTGTGCCTGGGTTTCGACACCCTCTGCAATGACGGTCAGGCCTAGCGCGTGTCCCAGCGTGATGACGGCCAGTGCAATGGCCGCGTCGTTCTGGTCAGTCATCAGGTCGCGCACGAACGACTGGTCAATTTTCAACTGATCCAGCGGCAGGCGCTTGAGGTAGGACAGCGACGAATAGCCGGTCCCAAAGTCGTCCAGTGAGAAGCCCACACCATGCTGCTTGAGCGCGGTCATTTTGGCCTTGGTTTCTTCCACGTCGTTGACCAGCAGGCTCTCGGTTAGCTCGAGTTTGAGTCGCTTCGGATTGACGCCGGTGTAGCTGATGAGGTCGACCACATAGGGCACAAAGTCGGGTTGCCTGAATTGTCGTGCACTGACGTTGACGGCCAGCGTGAGGTCTTGCAGGCGTGGGTCCTGGGCCCACAGAGCCAATTGGGTACAGGCGGTTTCCATGACCCAGTTGCCCAATGGCAGGATGAGTCCGGTGTCTTCGGCCAGCGGTATGAAGTCAGCCGGTGACACCATGCCCCGCTCGGGGTGGGGCCAGCGCAGCAGCACTTCTGCGCCTACCGTGCGGCCGGCCCGGTTGAGCTGAGGCTGGTAGTAGAGGACAAACTGCCCTTTCAGAATGCCTTCGCGAATGTCCTTTTCCAGGCTGACCCGCGTGGTGATGACGGCTTGCATGGCCGGGTCAAAAAAGCGCAGGGTATTGCGCCCAGCGGCCTTGGACTGGTACATGGCCAGATCGGCCTGCTTGAGCAGTTCATCGGTGGACTGCATGTGGTCCGAGTACAGCGTAATGCCAATGCTGGGGGTGATCTGGTATTCCAGTCCCGGCAGCCGGTAGGGCACGCTGATGGCGGCCAATATTTTTTCTCCGATGGTCTCTGCCAGCGCCGCAGCTTCTTCACGGCTTTCGCTGAGCTCTTCGATCATCACCACAAACTCGTCCCCGCCCAGGCGCGCCACGGTATCCCCTTGTCGCATGCAGTCGGTCAGGCGGGTGGCGACCTGTTGCAGCAACAGGTCTCCCATGTCGTGCCCCTGCGTGTCGTTCAGGGTTTTGAAATTGTCCAGGTCGATGAACTGCAGGGCACCCAGGCGCCCGCTGCGCGTGCTCACGGCCAGTGCTTGGCGCAGGCGGTCAACCATGAGGCGGCGGTTGGGGAGTTGGGTCAAGGGATCGAAGAAAGCCAGTTTGTTGATCTCTTCCTCGGAGGACTTGCGTTGTGTCACGTTGCGCGACAGGACGATGAAGCGTGGTTCCCCGTTGTTGTCGTCTCGCTTGCGCGTCAGGGAAATCTCAAACCAGAAGTTGCCCTTGGAGGTTTGCAACGCGAACTCATGCCCATCGGAGTGACCCAACTGATTGGCTTCCTGAAGCGCCGACATCACCACATGGGCTGCGTCTCTGGGCAGGACATCATTGACTTTTTTACCGAGAAAGAACTCGGCGGGTGGAAACGATGTGTTGGAACGGGGGGCGTGGTAGTCGTGGTAGGTGCCGTCCAGCCCTATTTCCAGCAATACATCGGGAATGGCTTCAAGGGTGGCCTGCAGCTTGCTCTGGGAGGCTGCAATTTCCGCTGTGCGCTGCGCAATCAGAGCTTCCTGACCTCTTTCATGGGTCTTCAGATCCATCAGAAGCTTGCTGGCGTAGGCCATCATGGTGCTGAAGATCAGGCCCAGCAAGGCCTTGAACGCCAGATCGGAGACGCTGCCCCACCCACCCACAGGCGACACGCTCAGTGTCCACTGGCCATTGGGCACGGTCAGGCTGTGCTCGACCGGTGATTCGGGTGCTGTTGCCGAAGCAGCGATGGTTTCCCGCGTACCCGTGTCCGGGTTGATGCGCCAAAGGGCATAGGCGATGCCCCCTTCGCTCAGTTGTGTCAGGCGCACATTGGCGAGTGCCTGCGGAAACCGGATCACCGCATAGGTCAGGCCCCAGAAAACAGGCTTGCCGTCGGCGTCATCCAGAAAAATGGGGAGACGCCCGACGGCACCCAGTCCGCCCTGGACCAGTTGCAAAGGGCCCGCGAGCGTGAGCTTTCCGGTGTCCCGGGCCATGCGGGCTTCGCGCCCCTGTTTCGGGTCCTGCAACTGGTTAAAGCCAATGGATTTTTCATTGCCGGCCAGCGGTGCCACGCGCTGGATGACGCCGCCCGGGCTGAGTCCCAAAATGGTAACCCCGGGGTACCAGGGCAGCATTTCGGCCGCCACACCTTCAAAGTCCGGCACATTGCCCTTGCCTTGGCGCACCAACGCAGCGATGGAATAGGTGGCCGACAGTGCTCGCTCCATGGTGGCCTGGATGGCATGGGCATGGTCACTGGCGATGGCGTCCAGTCGCTGCCGCTCCGTGGTCAGGTCGCGTTGTTCGAGCTTCCAGATGACCCCAGCGCTGGCCAGCGCCGCCACCACGAAGACGGTCCACGCCACGGCCAGTGGGCTGCGGTGGCGTAGCTCAGCGGTAGGTTGTGGTTGGATCATTGCTGGGTTTTGTTGGGCGGTAAAGAGTCGTTGGAGATTGTGCCTGCGCAGCCCCGGCCTGTATAGGAAATGTTCTGCAGTCTGGCCGACGCCGGGGTGCATTGATGAAAATGGCCACTAGCCCACGTGAAATAAGCACTATGCGCTACTGTATTGATAGCGTTAAGTAGAAAAAGCGGTAGGCAAAGCGTCAACTTCTGCATCCGAAAAACCGGCCAGTTTCCGGGCCGTGAGGTTGAAGGGTGGTTTCAGTCGGGGCGCGCCGTGCTGCTCTGCCACCCGCGCATAGAAGGCCAGGGGTTCCAGTGCATCGCGTTGGCACAGCCAGTGGTACCAGTGGTTGCCTATGGCCACGTGGCCTACCTCTTCGGCCAGGATGATGTCCAGAATATCCACAGCAGCCAGCGCCCTGGGTGTGCCCACCTTGCGCAGCTTGGCCTGGATGATGGGCGTGGCGTCCAGACCGCGCGCCTCTAGCGTACGGGGCACCAGCGCCATGCGGGCCACCACGTCCAGGCGTGTGGATTCGCACATGGTCCACAGCCCGTCGTGGGCGACAAAATCACCGTAGGCATGGCCTTCAGTCTGCAAATGCGCGCGCAGCAGGTCGAAGTGTTCGGCTTCCTCCTGGGCCACACCCAGCCAGTCCAGGTAATACGCACGCGGCATACCGGTAAACCGCCAGACAGCGTCCAGCGCCAGATTGATGGCGTTGAATTCAATGTGCGCAATGGAGTGCATCAACGCGCAGTGGCCCTCTGCCGTGAACGGCGAGCGCCGTGGGACCTGCTGCGGGTGAACCAGCTCCGGGCGGGGCGGGCGGCCCGGTTGCTCCGGGTGGGTAAAGTGGGCCAGGCAATCAACTGAATGGTCACCGTATCGATCCAGCGCCCGCAGGGCGGCCACTTTGAGCGCGGGGTCGCGCTGGCAAAAAACCGTAAGGCAGTGCTGTCTGAGTTCCATCCTTACAATTCTAGGCAATGCAGCGCACCGGTCGCTGCTCTTTATCCAACCGAAATTTATGGCTCTATACGAACTCGATAGCATCGCACCCCGCCTGGCGGAATCCGCCTGGGTTGCCGACAGTGCCCAGGTCATGGGCAATGTGGAACTGGCAGAAGACACCAGTATCTGGTTTGGCGCCATCATCCGGGGTGATACCGAAGTCATCCGCATCGGGCGCGGCTCCAACATCCAGGACGCCAGTGTGCTGCACGCCGATATTGGCAAACCACTCACGGTCGGGGAGTATGTGACCGTGGGACATAAGGTCATGCTGCACGGTTGCACCATTGGTGATGGCTCGTTGATCGGCATCGGTGCCGTGGTGCTCAATGGCGCCAGGATTGGCAAGGGCTGCATCGTGGGCGCAGGTGCGCTGGTAACCGAGGGCAAGGAGTTTGCCGACGGGTCCATGATTCTCGGTAGCCCCGCCAAGGCGGTGCGCGAGCTCACTGTGGAACAACAGGATGCGCTGAAGATGAGTGCCGTCCACTACATCGAGAATGCCAAGCGTTTCGAGCGTGGGCTGAAGAAAATTACGCATGTCTGAACTTCATAAATTCCTGTTTGACGGCTTGCCGGTGCGCGGCATGGTGGTCCGGTTGACCGATACCTGGATCGAAATCCTGCGCCGGCGTGCATCCAATTCGGGGACCGGGGCCTATGCCCCACCGGTGCGCGACATGCTGGGCGAAATGGTCGCCGCTGCCGCATTGATGCAGGCCAACATCAAGTTTGACGGCTCTCTGGTGTTGCAAATTTTCGGCGACGGTCCGGTCAAACTGGCCGTCGTGGAAGTGCAGCCCGATCTGGCCTTGCGGGCCACCGCCACCGTGGTGGGGGATGTTGCGATGGATGCCACGCTCAGCCAACTGGTCAATGTCGGCAATGAAGGGCGCTGCGCGATCACGCTGGACCCCAACACCAAGTTTCCGGGGCAGCAGCCCTACCAGGGCGTGGTGCCTTTGTTTGACGACCGGCGCCACAAGATCGAGAAAATCAGCGCGGTGCTGGAACACTACATGCTGCAAAGCGAGCAGCTCGACACCACGCTGGTGCTGGCCGCCAATGACCAGGTGGCCGCCGGCCTGCTGATCCAGCGTCTGCCCATGCAGGGCACGCAGAACCTGTCGGGCAGCATGGTCACCAAGGAAAACGAGGACGAAATTGGTCTGAATGAGCACTACAACCGCATCGCCATCCTGGCCAGCAGCCTGAAGCGCGAAGAGCTGCTGACGCTGGATGTTGAAACCATTTTGCACCGGCTGTTCTGGGAGGAGCAAATTACCCGGTTCGAGCCCTTGCAGGGGGAGACGGCGCCGCGCTTTGCCTGCTCGTGCAGCCGCGAGCGGGTGGGGCGGATGATCGTCAGCCTGGGCCGCGCGGAGGCCGAGAGCATTCTCGCAGAGCGGCACGACATCGAGGTGGGCTGCGAGTTCTGTGGCGTGCAGTACCGCTTCGATCCCGTCGATGCGGCGCAGTTGTTTACCGCGCCGGTGCTCCAGGTGCCGGGTGGGTCAGGCCCGCACTGAGCCGGCCTGTAACAGCGACCTGAACAGCAGGTGTTCGCAACCCGCATCGGAGCAGGTGTCACAGTTCCAATGCCACTCCGTGCGGGCAGACCTGAACCGCATGGACAAAGCTCTCGCGTGGTGTGCAATGGCCTGCAGTGCGCAGTCGGTCCGGTCTTGGCCTTTGCCGTAGACCACGGCATACGGGATGGCCTGATCGTCCATGACCTGGCGCAGTCGCTGGTCAAACAGCCCGGGCCGCACACGCCCATCCGGCAGGGATGCTGACGGCAGATCCAATCCGGTCAACAGTGTCAGGCTGAACTGGCGGTGCTGGCGCAGGGCCTGGGGGTAGAAAGAGGTGTCCTGGAACAGCAGGTCGCGTGTCAGAGCCTCTGTCAAGGCCGGGGCTTCTGCGGCGACCCATGGGTCCGCCACACCACCGGTCTTGTCGGTTATATCCAGCGCGGCGGCCAGGGCCGATTTACCGGTGCCAGTAGCACCCACAATAGCGATCTTCATCGAGGCTCTCAGTCCACTGCTACTTGGCAATCTGGACGAAGATTTCGTTGGCCTTGACCATGCCAAGTTCCGAGCGGGCCTTCTCTTCGACGATTTCCAGTCCCTCGCGCAGGTCGCTGATCTCAGCGGACAGGCGTTCGTTGTTGCGGCCAGCGACCGCATTCTTTGCGTGCTGCTCGTCAAGCTGACGCACGAGCAGCGACACATTGGGCACGCTGCCCCTGCCAAACCAGAGCTGGCCGTGCAAGATCACCAGCAAGGCGATCAAGGCAGCAGGAACAACGCGATTGCCCACGCCGAAGGCTACTTCAGGTTATAGAACGCGGCGCGGCCGGGGTAGCTGGCCACATCACCGAGGTCTTCTTCGATGCGCAGCAACTGGTTGTATTTGGCCATGCGGTCGGAGCGGCTCAAGGAACCGGTCTTGATCTGGCCCGCATTCATGCCCACTGCGATGTCGGCAATGGTGGAGTCTTCCGTCTCACCCGAGCGGTGGCTGATGACGGCGGTGTAGCCGGCGCGCTTGGCCATCTCGATGGCTTCAAACGTTTCAGTCAGCGTGCCAATCTGGTTGATCTTGATCAGGATGGAGTTCGCAATGCCCTTGTCGATACCTTCTTTCAGGATCTTGGTGTTGGTGACGAACAGGTCGTCACCCACGATCTGAACCTTTTTGCCCAAGCGGTCGGTCAGCAGCTTCCAGCCGTCCCAGTCGCCCTCGGCCATGCCGTCTTCGATGCTGATGATGGGGTACTTGTCGACCCAGGTAGCCAGGATGTTGGTCCATTCTTCAGCATTCAGGGTCAGTCCTTCGCCGTCCAGCTGGTACTTGCCGTCCTTGTAGAACTCGGAGGCCGCGCAATCCAGGCCCAGGGCGATTTGTTCGCCCGCCACAAAGCCTGCTTTGTCGATGGCTTCCAGAATCATCTGGATGGCCGCTTCGTGGTTGGCCACATTGGGGGCAAAGCCGCCTTCATCGCCCACCGCAGTGCTGATGCCTTTGTCGTGCAGGATTTTTTTCAGGGCGTGGAACACTTCGGCGCCATAGCGCAGGGCTTCACGGAAGCTGGGAGCACCCACGGGGATGATCATGAACTCCTGAATGTCCAGGTTGTTGTTGGCATGCTCGCCGCCATTGATGACGTTCATCATGGGCACGGGCATCTGCATGCGGCCCATGCCGCCAAAGTAGCGGTACAGCGGCAGGCCGGACTCTTCAGCGGCGGCGCGGGCCACGGCCATGGAAACGGCCAGCATGGCGTTGGCACCCAGGCGGCTCTTGTTGTCGGTGCCGTCCAGGTCGATCAGGGTCTTGTCCAGGAAGGCCTGTTCGGAGGCGTCCAGGCCCAGCACGGCCTCGGAAATCTCGGTATTGATGTGTTCCACGGCCTTGAGCACGCCTTTGCCCAGGTAGCGTTTCTTGTCGCCGTCGCGCAGCTCGATGGCCTCGCGTGAACCAGTGGATGCGCCCGACGGTACCGCGGCACGGCCCATGGTGCCGGACTCCAGCAACACATCGCACTCGACGGTGGGGTTGCCGCGCGAATCCAGAATCTCGCGGCCGACGATATCAACAATTGCACTCATTTCATTTCTTTCAAAAAATACAAAACTAGATTGCTGTGGGGTGAGGGAGTGGTCAGCCAGGGCGCGCCGACCGTGTTCAGTTGAAGTGGTTCTCCAGGAAGGGTCTTTTCTTGGTCACAAAGTCCAGTTCGACCAGCGTTTCCAAAAGGGCCTTCATATGGTGCAGTGGCACGGCATTGGGACCATCGCTCATGGCTTTGGAGGGGTCGGGGTGGGTCTCCATGAACAGGCCAGCCACACCCACGGCCACGGCTGCACGGGCCAGCACTGGCACCATTTCGCGCTGGCCGCCACTGCTGGTGCCCTGTCCGCCGGGGAGTTGCACCGAATGCGTGGCGTCAAACACCACGGGGGCGAGCGTTTCGCGCATGATGGCGAGGCTGCGCATGTCGCTGACCAGGTTGTTGTAGCCAAAGCTGGCACCTCGTTCGCAGGCCATGAAGTTGTCCTCGATAAGACCCGCCTCACGCGCAGCGGCACGGGCCTTGTCAATGACGTTCTTCATGTCGTGTGGGGCGAGGAACTGGCCCTTCTTGATGTTCACCGGCTTGCCCGATTGGGCCACGGCGCGGATGAAGTCGGTCTGGCGGCACAGGAAGGCGGGAGTCTGCAGCACGTCCACCACTGACGCGACCTGTGCAATCTGGTCTTCGCTGTGAATATCGGTCAGGACGGGCAGGCCGAGTTCGCGCTTGACCTTGGCCAGAATCTCCAGACCCTTGTCAATGCCAGGGCCTCGGAAAGTGCTACCGCTGGAGCGGTTAGCTTTGTCGAAGCTGCTTTTGAAAATGAAGGGAATGCCCAAAGCCGAAGTAATTTCCTTCAGCGTCCCGGCAGTGTCCATCTGCAATTGCTCAGATTCGATAACGCAGGGTCCTGCGATCAAAAAGAAGCGGTGTTCCAGTCCGATATCGAATCCACACAACTTCATGCTAGGCAACCGCTTTCAGGTTTTTACCGGCAGTCTGGTGGTCCAGCGCCGCCTTAATGAAGGCGTTGAACAGCGGGTGGCCGTTCCATGGGGTGGACTTGAACTCCGGGTGAAACTGCACGCCAATAAACCAGGGGTGGACGGCCTGCGGCAATTCGACCATTTCCGTCAACTGCTCGCGTTGGGTGAGTGCGGAGATGACCAGGCCGGCTGTGCGCAACTGGTCCAGATAGTTGACGTTGGCTTCGTACCGGTGGCGGTGGCGTTCGGTCACCACGTCACCATAAATCTGGTGTGCCAACGTGTTCTTGGCCACATCGGAGCTTTGGGCGCCCAAACGCATGGTGCCACCCAGGTCTGAGTTTTTGTTGCGGGTCTTGATGGTGCCGTCCGCGTCTTTCCATTCAGTGATCAGCGCGATGACCGGGTTGGGGCTGTCGGGCTCAAATTCTGTGCTGTTAGCGTCCTTGAGTCCCGCCACATGGCGGGCAAACTCGATAGTGGCCACTTGCATCCCAAGGCAGATGCCCAGGTAGGGGACCTTGCGTTCGCGTGCAAAACGGGCGGCGCAAATTTTGCCCTCAATGCCGCGCTTGCCAAAGCCGCCGGGAACTAGCACCGCATCGAACTTGGCGAGGCGTGACACAGTGTCGGGCGTGATGGATTCGGAGTCGATGTATTCGATCTTGACCTTGGCATGGTTCTTCATGCCAGCATGGCGAAGTGCTTCGTTGAGCGACTTGTAGCTGTCCGACAGGTCTACGTATTTGCCGACCATGGCGATGCTGACTTCGGCCTGTGGGTGCTCGGTCTCATACACCAGATCATCCCAGCGCTTGAGGTTGGCCGGTGGCGTGTTCAGGCGCAGCTTGTCGCAAATCAGACCGTCCAAGCCCTGTTCGTGCAGCATACGTGGCACCTTGTAGATGGTGTCCACGTCCCACATGCTGATGACGCCCCATTCGGGCACGTTGGAGAACAGGGAAATCTTGGAGCGCTCTTCCTGCGGAATCGGGCGATCCGCGCGGCAAATCAGCGCGTCAGCCTGGATGCCAATTTCACGCAATTGCTTGGCCGTGTGCTGGGTCGGCTTGGTCTTGAGTTCGCCAGCGGCGGCGATCCAGGGCACATAGCTCAGGTGAACGAACGCGCTGTTGTTGGGGCCAAGCTTGAGGCTCATCTGGCGCACGGCTTCCAGGAAGGGCAGCGATTCAATGTCACCCACGGTGCCACCAATTTCCACAATCGCCACATCCACCGCGTCGGGCTCGCCAAAGCGGGCACCGCGTTTGACAAATTCCTGGATTTCGTTGGTGACGTGCGGAATGACTTGCACGGTCTTGCCCAAATAGTCGCCACGGCGCTCCTTGTCGAGCACACTCTTGTAGATCTGGCCGGTAGTGAAGTTGTTGGCCTTGCGCATGCGCGACTCAATAAAGCGCTCGTAGTGACCCAGATCC
Organism: uncultured beta proteobacterium; assembly: GCA_903853895.1. Taxonomy (GTDB): domain Bacteria; phylum Pseudomonadota; class Gammaproteobacteria; order Burkholderiales; family Burkholderiaceae_C; genus Allorhodoferax. The sequence goes on from CAINUX010000038.1 coordinate 23,346, forward strand.
AGATCGGTTTCTGCGCCATCGTCGGTGACGAACACTTCTCCGTGTTGCAGCGGTGACATGGTGCCCGGATCCACATTCAGGTAGGGATCGAGCTTGATGAGGGTGACTGTCAGGCCCCGCGATTCCAGTATCGCAGCGAGGGAGGCTGAGGCGATTCCCTTGCCAAGGGAGGA
>CAINUX010000039.1 GCA_903853895.1 uncultured beta proteobacterium
CCATACCGGCGACTATCGCTGGATTCTGGATGACGGTGCGCCGCGTTTTGACGGTGCAGGTTGCTTTGTTGGCTACGTCGGACACTGTCTTGACATCACTAACATGCGAAAGGCCGAGGATGAAGTTCGCATCGCCGCGACTGCCTTCGAGTCCCAGTTAGGTATCACCATTACAGACGCAAACAAAGTCATCCTGCGCGTCAACAAGTCATTCACCGAAATTACCGGCTACACGGCAGAGGATGCGTTAGGGCAAACCCCAAAATTGCTTAGCTCGGGGCGACACGACGCGGCCTTCTATTCGGCAATGTGGGAGCGCATCGCTTTGTGCGGAACGTGGCAGGGAGAGATCTGGAACCGTCGCAAGAACGGCGAGGTTTACCCTGAATGGCTGACCATCAGCTCTGTGACGACCGATTCCGGCCTGATAACCCACTATGTAGGCACCTTCAGCGACATTACGCTTCGCAAGACATCGGAAGACAGTATTCAGCGCCTGGCCTTCTATGACCCGCTGACCGGCCTGCCCAATCGGCGATTGCTGATGGATCGACTGGCGCAGGCATTGGCTACGGCCATGCGCCATCCACGCCAGGGGGCACTGCTATTTGTCGATCTTGACAACTTCAAGATCCTCAACGACACCATGGGCCATTACCAGGGCGACCTGCTACTCGAACAGGTGTCCAATCGTTTGAGCACCTGTATCCGGGAATGCGACACAGTGGCCCGACTGGGCGGTGACGAGTTCGTGGTGATGCTTGAAGACCTGAGTGTGGATGCACTGAAAGCAGCCACCCAGGCCGAATCTGTGGGTGAAAAAATACTGCTGACGCTCAACAGGCCGTATCAAATCGGCGAGCACACGCACTACAGCACGCCCAGCATAGGCATCACCTTGTTTGGTAGCGACCCGCTGGAGAGCATTGATGAGCCTTTGAAGCGGGCTGATTTGGCCATGTATCAGGCCAAGGCTGCAGGTCGCAACACCTTGCGCTTCTTTGACCCGCAGATGCAGTCCGTGGTGAGCGCCAGAGCCGCCATGGAGGCGGGTTTGCAATTGGCCATTCAAGAGGGGCAGTTCCTGCTGCACTATCAGGGCCAGGTGACCGATAAGGGGCGCTTGACTGGCGCAGAGGCTCTGGTGCGGTGGCTGCATCCACTAAACGGCATGGTGTCGCCTGCCGAATTCATACCCCTGGCTGAAGATACCGGCATCATCTTGCCCCTGGGAGATTGGGTATTGCAAACCGCTTGTGCGCAGCTGGCGGTTTGGGAAAGGCAACCGGCGCTGGCACACCTCACCGTCGCGGTCAATGTCAGCGCCCGCCAGTTTCACCATCCAAACTTCGTCAGTGGGGTGCTGGGTACCCTTGAACGCACGGGCGCCAACCCGGTTCTGCTCAAACTGGAGCTGACAGAGAGCCTGTTGGTGAGCAATCTTGATGAGGTGATCATCAAGATGAATGTCTTGAAGGAAATCGGCATTCACTTCGCGTTGGATGACTTTGGTACCGGCTATTCATCCCTTGCATACCTCAAGCGACTGCCGCTGGACCAATTGAAAATAGACCAGGGATTTGTCAAGAATATTCTGATTGACCCCAATGATGCTGCCATCGCCAAGATGGTCATCGCACTGGCTGACACCATGGGGTTGGCGGTCATTGCCGAGGGCGTAGAGACGCAGGAGCAGCGTGACTACCTGGCGCGCGAGGGGTGCCATGCGTATCAGGGGTATTTCTTCAGCCGGCCGCTGCCGATTGATGCATTTGAGGCGCTTGCATCGACAGACGCAATCGCGTACGCATGATGGCTGACTTGGTTTAAGTGCACGGGGCGAGAGCATTGGGCGCACGCTGTCACAGTAGCCAATGGTTGCCCCGCAGGGGCCTGTCACGCACGGGGCACACAGGGCAAAGCATTTGCACAACCTCCATCAGGCTCAACCACTCGGCGATGGGGTCGATCCCCGAGTCATCGCCCAACGGTGGCTGAAAAGGCACACCCGCTCCGATGCCTGCGCCAGCAGGCGGCGAGCAAGGGGCCGTTGCGCGCAAACATGGACAGTACTTCACGAATTTGGTCGGCCAGGTTGGACATGTCTACAGCGTGAAATGTGGATGCGGCAATCATTGCGTCCGCTTTGGCGTTAGCACATCAGTGGGCGATTGAGCGCTGCGGCCCCTGCACCGCAGGTGTACGACCTGGTGCTGCAAGCCGTGGGTCGTACGCCCACGGTAAGAAGATCGCCGCCGACATCTTCGCCATCGGCGACATCGTCGGCCAGTCCATGCTGGCGCATAAGGCGGTGCACGAGGCGCATGTGGCCGCTGAAGTGATTACTGGTGAATTGCAAGGCAACAAAGAGCTGGCCGCAGCCGCCTTCAACGCCTGCGTCATCCCATGCGTTGCCTAAACCGACCCCGAAGTGGCATTGAGGTTGCCACCAGCACACCTGATGATTGTGAGTACACTGTTGCGTCACCCCGTTTATCTCAAAACTAGGAGTACCGACATGTTGAAGTTGATCAAGCCCGTTGTCGCAACCTTGCTGTAGGGAGCACTAGCAAGCGTGTCCGTCGTGGCTGCATCGATCACCCTGCGCTCTGCCATGCAAGACGGCAACACTTACAAGTTCGACCCCAAGAATGCAGCTCTGCCCGGTATATGCACCGAGATCATCCGGGCTATTGAAAAGGCGGACCCCGAGATCAAGTTTTCTGGCATGGACGCGGCGATACCATTACCGCGCATCGTGTCTGAGCTGGCCAGTGGTGGCAGTTTCGACGCATTCTGCGGTCTGCTCAAGACACCAGAGCGTGCAGCGCTTGTCAACTTCATCGACGTTCCGATTTACTCCTTGCGCCACAAGCTGGCAGTGCGAGCGGACGATGCAGTCAATGTCAAGAGCTTTGACGACATTCGCAAACTGGGCAGCAACAACACCATCGCGGCTACACAGGGGCTGGCGTATGCAGCTTTGTTGCAAAAAGAGGGCGGCCTGACCGTGGATGACGGAAGCCGTGACACATCAGCCATTTTTAAGAAACTCATGGCAGAACGTGTGCGCTTCTACTACAACGCTGAGTCCACACTCCTTGAGTACATCGAAAACGACAAACTGCAAGGGAAAGTCAAAATTCTGCCTACCGTGTTCAAGCAAGAAAACCAGTACTTTGTTGTCTCCAAAATGCTTCCTGTTGCATCTTCCGACAAGCTGAAAGCGGCTCTGGAAAGGCTGGCCAAGAGTGGGGAATTGACCCAGATTTTTTCGCGCTATAGCAGTAACTGATCCGAATTTTCAACCAATCCCGTGCGGCAGGTCAATGCTCAGGTGGCCTATGGTTGTCGTTGTATTTGAGTAGTCAGCTTCCCTAGCGTGAGTCCAAGGCCGATGTCTACGAAACTGCGGTGACCAACAGCTCACTCCAGGAGTTCCTCATGCCCGGTTTTGTCCTGCGCACCCTTGCGATTTCGTTGTGCTTCGGCCTGTTGGAGCTTTCAGGCTCTGAAATGGCCCAAGCGGCAGGAGTTGCACTCAAAGTAGAACCGCTGAACACCGGTCTGCAAAACCCCTGGGGTCTGGCCTTTCTTCCTGACGGGCGGATGCTCGTAACCGAACGGGCCGGAGCACTGCTGTTACTTTCTTCGGAAGGTAAGACGCTGAAGACTCTGCGGGGCGTTCCCGCCGTGCAAAGTGAAGGGCAGGGCGGCTTGCTAGATGTGGTAATAGATCCGGCGTTTGCGGCCAACCGGCGCATCTACCTGAGTTTTTGCGGAATCTGACACGGAGAATGCGGAGTTGAGCGGCACGGCAGTGGCCCGCGCCACCCTGGATGCGACGGGTTCCGAACTTCGGGACCTGCAGGTGATCCTGCGACAAACGCCAAAAGTGGCATCCAGCGGACACTTTGGTTCCCGGCTTGTGTTTGACACCAAGGGCTACCTCTTCGTTACATTGGGTGACCGACAGTCACGCGCCCAACGTGGATTTGCACAGGACCTGAGCCGTGGAAACGGCAAAGTCATGCGCATCACCACAGAGGGCAGGCCGGCACCAGGCAACCCGACTTTCAGCGTGCCAGCTGCCCAGCCCGGCATCTGGAGTTATGGTCATCGCAACCCGCAAGGCGCTGCATTGCATCCACGCACAGGCGAATTGTGGATCAGCGAGCACGGTCCGCAAGGTGGTGACGAGCTCAATCTGGTTCAGGCCGGCAAGAACTATGGCTGGCCGTTGGTCAGCCATGGTCAGGAATACGGCACGCCGTTGGGCGTCGGCGAGGGCACTGCAAGGGCCGGCATGGAGCCGCCGGTGAGTGTATGGCTGACGCGCGATGGCACGCCGCACTCAGGCGTCTTGAAGTCTTCCATGGCGCCCAGCGGACTGGCGTTCTACACGGGAGAAATGTTTCCCGAATTCCGGGGGCAAATCTTCAGCGGCGCGCTCGCGGGTACCGCACTGTGGCGCATTGAGTTGGGCGGCCCGGACGGGCGCCGTGAAGTCGCCCGCGAGCGGCTGCTGTCGCAACTCGGCGAGCGCATTCGCGATGTGCGCCAGGGACCTGACGGATGGCTGTATCTGTTAACCGACTCTGGGAAGCTTTTGCGTGTCGTAAAGGGGCCATGAGCCACACCTATGCACGGGAAGGCGGCTTGACTTGGCCTCGACCTGAATCCTCAGATTCCCAACTTTGTTTTCTAGCGGTACAGTACAGGATCAGCCCAATTGCCCAAGAATGTAAGGAGTCATGCATGAAACTTGTTCAGTTGATTTACATCAGCACGGCGACTCAGCAGCACGACGAAGTGGCGCTCAAAGACATCATGGAGTCGGCTTCGCAGAAGAACGAGCCTGAAAGCGTCACTGGCATGCTGCTCTACTGTGATGGCAATTTTATGCAAGTGTTGGAAGGGGAATCTGAAGCGGTAGAAGCGACCTATTCCAGAATCTCAAGAGACCTGCGCCACAAAGACATCATTGAGGTTTTGCGTCAACCCGTCACTCAACGTAGCTTCGGGCATTGGAGCATGGGGTTTCGTGCGATCCGCCCTTCCGAATTGCTGTCACGGCCGGCTTACGCACCATTTTTCGACGGCGGTTTTGTCGCAGCCAACCTCGGCGCACAACCAAGTTTGGCATTGGAGATGCTGCAGGACTTTGGCCTCAGTGATCGAGAGATACGGCTGAGTTGAGATTGTCAATGGCCCCCCAGACGATGTCCATGAACTGGTTGCAAAAAATTCCCCGCAGCGTGCGCAGTGCCAGCGGCCTGGAGTGGGCACTCTGGCGCAGGTTACCCCTGATTGCTCTTCTGGGCACCGTGCTGCCATTGTTGTGCCTGTTAGCCGTGCATTCCATGACCGATGGAGATGTCAATGCCGCACACGTTCGCTGGTTGCAAATGGCCGACTATTTTGTCTGGGCGGTATTGATATTTCACTGGACCATGTTGATCACGGTTGCCATTGGTTGTGTCATTGTTATGGTCATGAAGGGTCCGGCCTATGTTGCCGACGGTTACCCGGTTTCACACCGCGACCGCCCGCGCGCCACACCGGAAACAGCCGAAGAAGCTGCTGCCGCCCGGCCCCGGCAAACATTGGATGCCGCGTAGTTCTCGGTCGCTAATGAAGTTCGGCCGGTTCAGAAACTGAAGCCGGCCGAAGTAAGGCGCAAGGGAGAGCTACGGTTTGGGTAGGATCACTTTGTCGATGACATGAATCACGCCGTTGCTAGTGAGTACGTCGGTACTCACTATTTTGGCGCTACGGGCACGCTGGTCAACAATCGACAGACTGGAGTTGATGGTCAAGGTGTCGCCCTGCACAGTTTTGATGGCGGCGCCAATCGGCACATCTGCCTTCAGGACGCGGCCTGCTACTACGTGGTAGGTCAGTACTTTGGTGAGCAACGCTGTGTCAGCCAGCAACGAGGCTTTGGAGATGCCAAGCTCAGTCAACAGGGCTGCAAAGGCTGCATTCGTGGGGGCGAATACTGTGAATGGCCCTGTACCAGAGAGCGTGCCTTGCAGATTGGCGGCCACCACGGCCTCTACCAGGATGCTGAAGTCGGGCAATGATTGTGCTGTTACGACAATGTTCTTGTTCGCCGGCAAGATCACTTTATCAATCACGTGCACGACGCCGTTCAACGCTGGAACATCAGTTGCGGTAATCGTTGCCGTGCGGTTGCGTCCGTCAGTGATCTTCAAGGCGCCAGAAACTGAATCAATTTTAAAGATGCTACCTTGGACAGTTGTGATGGCTTTTCCGGCGGGTACATCGGCTTTCAACACTTTCCCAGCAAGCACATGGTAAGTCAGTACTGAATTTAACAGTGCTTTATCTGCCAGCAACTGATCTTTGGTAACTCCAAGTTCAGTTAACAGTGACGAAAACGCAGCATTGGTGGGTGCAAATACTGTGTACGGACCAGGCGCTTTCAGGGTACCGACCAAGCCCGCCGCAGTGACGGCTTCGACCAGGATGGACAGGTCAGGGTTGCTTTGTGCAAGCTGAACTACATCGGGTTCTTGAGTGCCACCACCGCATCCGGCAGTAAATGCGGCAACCGAAAGGGCGCCTAGCAAGAGTTTGATTTTTCGAAGCATCGTTATCTCCTGAAGATGAACTAACTGTTAATGAATTTTGGCAGGAGCAGGTGAATATGAACTAAATTGGCTGAAAAAAGACTGTTCAGTCACATGCAGACCTAATGGTACTTCAGGTGAACTTATCGGTGCAATCCCATTGCACGACTGGGGATATTTGGTGTGTCGAGGACGTATTGGCCGTCGACGCGCGAAGTGATAACGATTGCAGGCGCAGTGGGTCGCCCGAATGCTCAAGCGTCGCGGGCTTTTTTTAACTGATTGTTGAGCGACTGGCTGATCTCAGCTCTTGGCATGCACCCAGGGTATCGCCCTATTCTTGCCCTGACGCTTGGCGATGTACATGGCTTCGTCGGCATGGTGCAGGAGTTGCATGGAGTCGCGTGTGTCGGCGGGCGCCAAGGCGTAGCCGATGCTGGCGCTGACCTGGTCTCCGGCCGCTGCCGCCACGGCCTCGATCGAGGCGCGCAGGTGTTCGGCAAGCGCCTCGGCACCGGTCTGACCGGTCACCCGTGCCAGCACGAGGAACTCATCGCCGCCGAAGCGACCGACGGCGTCCTCGACACGCACCGCGCCACGCAGGGCGCGTGCAACATCGGCTAGCAGACGGTCGCCAACATGGTGGCCTTTTTCGTCGTTGACTGCCTTGAAGCCATCCAGGTCGATGAAGAACAGTGCGTACTCCAGGTTCGGGTCGGCAATCGAGCATTCGATGAAAGACATCATCGTGTGGCGGCTCAGGGCGTCGGTGAGTGCATCGCGTTCGACACTGCGACGCAGTTTTTCCTGCGTGACAGTCAGATCATGCACATCGGTGGTGATGGTGTAGACGCCAACTACAGAACCTGACGCGTCGAGGTCAGATACATAGCTCGTGCGCATCCATCGGGGGCCGTCGACCAGGCCATTGACCAGGCGAGAAAAGTGCACCGTGCCACCGGCTAACGCCTTTTCATAATAGGGCTGCTGTTCCAGCCAGCTCGCTTCGCCGCGCACTTCGCTTACGTGGTGCCCTAGCGCCAAGTCCGCGGAGATGCCGGTGATGGTGGTCCAGGCTTTGTTGACGAAACGTAGCATGCAGTCGCGGTCGACATAGGTCAGCGGGGAGGGAATGTTCTCGGTGAACCGATCCAGCCGCTTTCTGGCTGCAATGAGCGCGTCTCGCGCGACGATATCTTCGTGGATGTCGGTCGCAATGGTAAATACCGAGGCCACCGAACCTCTTTCGTCTGCGTCAGGGAACACCTGCACCCGGGCCCAGCGCTGCGGGTGCGGCGGATGCGTCAGCAGCCGTTCATAGCTGGAGATTTCGCCGCGGAAGGCGGACTCGAACGCGGGCTTCGCTGCGGCCCAGGCTATAGCGCCATAAAGCTCCTCGAGCGTCCTGCCTATCAATTGTTTGCGGGGACGGCCCGACCAGGCCAGATAGGGCGCGTTGCAGAACACCAGGCGTGCGTTCACGTCCCATCGACCGATCGGCAATGCGATCACATCGGCGAGGCGCTCGATGTGCAGGGTCTGAGCGTTTTGCGAGTTTGGCATTTCTCGAAATGGCCAGTGCGAAAAATGATGGTGAGGTCAGACTCGATGTCACGCTGAAAGAGTCGCCGTGCGATAAATCATTCTATAACTGAATCCGTCTAGTGATCCCCACCGGCCCTGACGTGTCGTCACAAATTCGTCATATTCTGACATTACAAATCCAAGGTATGTGGCCACCCGTCACGAAGCCTTCATCTCTCTTTTTACAACCCTCTCTGGATTCAGACCATGGCAAAAGACTTTTCGACCATGGAGGACAGCAACTGTTCCTCCAATCCGAGCATCCACGACATCTCTCTGCCATCACGCCGCACCGTACTGCGCGGCAGCCTGGGCGCGCTGGCTAGCAACTTTTTGGGACCTTTGAGTGCAGTGGGTGGCGCTGCGGCGCTGACTGCGTGCGCCGCCACCGGTGGTGTTGGTGCGCTCTTGGGCTTCAAGAGCGTTCCACTGTCGACGGCGGACATCGTGACTGTTCCTGAGGGCTACTCCGCACAAATTATTGCTCCATGGGGCGACTCGGTGGGCCTCTCGGGTGAGAACCACCCATTCAAGGACGATGCCAGCAACACTACCGCCCAACAGGAAACCCAGTTCGGCATGCACCATGACGGCATCCATTACTTTGCGCAAGAGGGCTCGAGGAGCGGCTTGCTGGCCATGAACCACGAGTACACCGACGAAGGACTGTTGTTTGCAGATGGAATGGCCACCTGGACGGCCGACAAAGTGCGCAAAGCACAGGCGGCGCATGGAGTCTCGATTTGCGAGGTGCAAGACAAAGGCCGAAAGTGGGAAGTGGTGAAGCCATCCCCATGGGCGCGCCGCATTACCGCCAATACCCGCACCCAGCTTTCCGGGCCTGCTGCAGGTCACGCCCTGGTGCAGACGGCTGCCGACCCCAAGGGCATGACGGTACTGGGCACGCTGAATAACTGCGCCAGCGGTATCACCCCCTGGGGCACCTACTTGACTGCCGAAGAGAATTTCATCAACTACTTCAGCGGTGGCGACACGCTGAGTGCGCACGAAAAGCGCTGGGGCCTGAAAAAAGGCGGTGGTGGCGGCTACCGCTGGCACGAACACGATGCCCGCTTTGACGCGACCAAAAACCCGAACGAACCCAACCGCTTTGGCTGGATTGTAGAAATTGACCCGTACAACCCCAGCTCTACCCCCATCAAGCGCACGGCACTGGGACGCGCAGCCCACGAAGGGGCCACCACAGGCGTTACCCCCGATGGTCGGGCGGTGGTTTACATGGGCGAAGACTCTCGCTTTGAATACATCTACAAGTTTGTCAGCCGGGACAAGATCAAGCCCGGCGGCTTTGCTGAAAACGCGACGCTGCTGGACCATGGCACTCTCTTTGTTGCCCAGTTTGCTGAGGACGGCAAAGGCCTGTGGATGCCACTGACCCACGGCCAAGGCCCGCTGACGGCTGCCAATGGTTTTGCCGACCAAGGCGAAGTGCTGATCAAAGGCCGCCAGGCAAGCGACATGCTGGGTGCCACCAAGATGGATCGCCCCGAGTGGATAGCCATTGACAAAGACGGCTGGGTCTATTGCACACTGACCAACAACAGCAACCGTGGCGCAGACAAGCAGCCCGGCGCCACCAAGGTGAATCCGCGCGCAAACAACACCATGGGCAACATCATTCGGTGGAAAGACGCAGGCGACTTTGCAGGCGCGACGTTCGAGTGGAACCACTTTGTGCTGGCCGGTGACCCATCACTGGATCGCGCCGACGCCAAAGGCAATATCAAGGGCGACATTTTTGCCTGCCCGGACGGCCTGTGGACCGACGGCCGTGGCGTGCTCTGGATCCAGTGCGACATGTCGACCTCTGCCATGGGCAAGGGCGATCTGAAAAACCTGGGCAACAACGCCATGCTGGCGGCTGACCCGCGCACAGGCGAAGTCCGCCGTTTTCTAGTGGGTCCATCCGGTTGTGAAATAACCGGCGCAACCGGTACACCTGACGGCAGGACGATGTTCATCAACATCCAGCACCCTGGAGAAAGCCCCAGCGAGCGCAGCGACCCCAATGCACCCGGTGCGATTTCCAACTGGCCGGACAAAAAGCCGGGCGGCCGCCCACGCTCTGCCACCGTGGTGATTCGCAAAAACGATGGTGGCTTGATCGGCACCTGATCGGTACCGGGCGTATCGCTACTTGATCCCCATGCAATTCGCGTAGTACGTCACGGTTGCTGGCCAGTCGGAAAAGATGCCGATGATGCCAACGTCTTTGGCCAGCACATCCAGCGCCTGCAAGATGTCGCCTTCACGGTGGATGGCCTGGTTCACAGTTTGGTAGTACCAACCGCCTTTGCCAGTTGCCATCACGCCGGAGCGCTCCAGACTCCAGGTGATGATGTCCAGGCCGGCACGCTTGGCGTTCTTGGCGTAGGCTGATGGCACCAGCTTGTCGTCCTTGGCATCCAGCAGGGCAAAGATGGGTGGGGCCACGATCTGGATGCCGTCTTGTCTGTAGCTGATCAACTTCTCTAGATCCGGCAGGTCCGTCGTCTTTTCCGCGCTATCGAGGAACACCGCTTGCTTGCCGAACGCGGGCTCGTTCTTGATCCAGTACAGGATGTCATTCTTGTTGAAGGACTGGGCAAAGACCTGGCTCGCAGGCACATTGGCGGCCTTGTAGGCATCCAGCATCTTCTGCGCGTAGGCCTCTTGTGTGAAGCCTTCAAACGGCATGGCGACACTGGCGGATTTGAGTTCCGGTGTCATCTTCACGCCCAGTTTCTTGAACAGGGCGATGCTGTCATCGTGCGTCATCAAGGTGCCACTGGTCGGACCGCTGTACAAGTCGGTGCGCCAGTTGGCGGTACCGCCCACGAACTCCTGCACGGTCCGGGCCATGGGGTTGAAGGCGTCCATCTTGCCGCGCAGGGTCTTGAATTCGGCCAAGGTGATGTCACTGCTGCGGCACTCGGCGCTGGCCGGTGTTTTCTTGTCGGCGTCATACGGCGTGAATCCCTTGGTGCACTTGGCAGCCAATGGCGTTGCCAGAATATTGGTCGTGGTGTGCAGGTCGTTTTGCGCGTGGCGGCAGACCAGCGCTTTGTCCTTGGTAAAGGTGACGTCGCACTCCACAATGCCGGCGCCCATGCGCACCGCTGCTTCGTACGACTCCCTGGTGTGCTCGGGGAACATCATGGCAGCGCCGCGGTGGCCGATGGAAAATTGTGTCTTCTCAAACGGTCCGTTGGAGCAGCTCTGCAGCTTGGTTTTTAGTGGGCTGTCCGCCATCTCCGAAACCAGGAAGAAGGGACGTGGGCCGAGCTGGATATTGCTGATCGTTACCGGGCTTTGGGCCAGTGCCGCAAGGCCAATGTTGAGCAGCACGGACGCTGCGCAGAGGCGGGTGAAGTGCTGGTGCATGGGTGACTCCTTACGTCCGCCGACTGTAGGCGGAACACCATGGTAAACCGCTTGTGTGACGTTCTGGAGACTAGGGTGTTTGGAGGCGCACGCAGCTACAGGCAGTCAGTGGAGTGGCTCGCGCGTCTGCCTCGCGGACCATGGTGCATACACCGTTGTTTAGGGTCAGCCGAAAGCTTTCGGGTATGCCCAGCGTGCGTCCGTTAGCGGGTTGTCCCGCAGCGTCCAGCTTGGATTCAGACGGAACAATGCTGAGCCGGTCGTCAGTGGCAAACGCTGCCCGGGTAAGAACAACGCGGCTACCGCCAGGGCGCTGGGTGGCGTTCTGCATTTGCGCTATGCACTGTGCATCGGTCTTGTCAGCCAACATACGGGCAGGTTCTGATGCGGAGGGATAGCTTTGGCAAGCGGTCAGTAGCAGGATGCCGGCTCCCAATGCGCCAAATTCCAAGCGACGGTAAGTTGACATCACGGCTGCACCCTGGAGCTGCGCAGCACACGAACCGCCTCAGACGGACTGCGGTCAATGGCATAACCACCACCCTTCAGCAGCCCCTGGGTGAGGCTCTTCTCGGTGCCGGATGTTGCGGCGGGACAAGCCCCTGTTCGCATAAATGTCAGTGCACCGCCGAGCATCAATTCGGCAGGGTCGCCGCGCTGACGGGTTAGATCATCTGCCATGGGGCAACTGGGCGCGAAACCGTCGGCATAGTCGCCAAAACCCAGCGCGTTGACGCCCTTGAACTGCATCGCCGCATAGGAAGTTCCGCAATTGTCCTTGTAGGAAAAGCCATAGGGCTTGCCGCAGGTTGTGTTGCCGATGCGCACGACTTGCATGAAGGGTGACAGGCTGTTGATAACGGACTCACTGGCAGAGCACGTGTTGCCCGACGTCAATACAAACACCCGCTTCAACCGCAACTGTGGCAGCGCTTGGCCCGACGCTACTGAAAATCCCTGCGTCGCCTGGTGAAACGTATCGGTTGAATTGCAAAATGGCAGCATGTTCTTGTCATTGCAAGTCAACTTCTCAAACGTCTTCCCAGCCAAGGTCGAATCACCAATCATCCACGCCAGTTCGTTGGCGAGGTCCAAATAGCCGCCACCGTTGTAGCGCAAGTCGACAACCAGTTCATTGACATTGGCGTTCTTGAACTGTGTGACCGCATCGATCAGCTGTTTTTCGGCGCTGACAACGCCAAACGAGTTCAGAACCAGGTAACCCACGGTGTTGCCACCGTCAGTGATCACGGTGGACAGGGCAACCGGTGTGACGGTAATGGATTGTGAAGACGTGATCGTCACGACCCGTGGGACGGTTGCGTTGGCAGCCAGCAGACCAAAACTGGTCGTCTTGCTTGCCACTGTGGGCGCCAGGCCCGCATTGAGTGTGGCGATGCCAGCGCTCGTCGTGTCGTTGATGTCTACGCCATCAATCGACGTGATGGTGTCGCCACGCAAAATCCCACCCAACTGCGCGGGAGACCCCTGCTCAACATACAAAATACGAACGACGCGTGGCACCGAAACGCTGATGGTCGAACGGCGAAAGCCGTAGCCTGACGCAATGCCCGACTGCTGGTTCTGCAGGTCCACGGTGGGCACGGTAAAGCTGAACTGATCGACCAACTTGCCCGAGGCAGTCGTGTTTTTGGTCTTGAGCGCCTGAAAGTACGCATCCAGCGTTTGCAAGACGCTGTTGCCATTGTTTGCCAGTGTGAAATTGGCCGCATTGACTACGGGCACGTCTTTGTACCAAAGGTAGGTTTCGTCCATAAAGGATCGCACCCATGACTTTTCGGTATCAATGGAGCCCGGGCGGTCTACCGTCCCCGCGCGTGGAGCAACGCATTGCTGTGCGAGAGAAGCAGCGGAGGCTATTGCCGTTGTGCCCGGATCAGCCGGAGTGGGTGTTACGGCAACGGGCGTTGCCGCCCCGCCGCCGCCGCCGCCCCCGCACGCGATGAGGAGGCCAATAAGCGGCGCGACAGCAAGTATTTTCAACGGCATAGTTGTGTGGGGCGCTCGCAGAATGAGATGCTTTTTGCATCAGAATGCACCGCCAAGTGGGTAGGAGCGGAATTCTAATGCGCCCGACACCAATGGCCGACGATCAGTCAATAGTTCTTGGCCTTGGTCAATTTCATGCCGTGGACGTTGCCATTCGGCGCCTGGTCAAACACCAGTGTCGTCGCACCGGTCTGATCCACAAACGCATTGGCAGCGGTGGGCAGTATCTCGCAGTCTGGTTGGCCTTCGATGACCAAGTAAAACTTGCGGTTGTGCCGCGTCACGTGCAACTGGGCACCCGATTGCAGAGCGAATTGGCCGCGGAGTTCGTCGAATTCGGTCGCGGTCATGGGGTAGGCCCTTTGATTGCTGACGCGATTGTCTTGGGCCACGGGGACGGCTTGGGCACAGAGGCAAGCGCCAACCAGGGCGAACGCGACGAGGCTGCGGTGTGTGAATGCAGTGTGTAAAAACATGGTTTTGCCTTCGTTCAGAGAGTTGTTAAAAACTCAATTTAGGCGTGTCGTAGCCTGACGGAAAGGTCGTTGTGATGAACCGCATGCCTGGCGTGCTGAATCGCAGAATTTGCGGACTCGTTTTTTCAATTTGCGATACTCCGTCGATCGGAAAAGGCCAATCACGGTCACCAATATGCTGCTATTTGACGCTACCCATCGAACTCTCAAGCCCGTTGTTGCACAACTTCAGCAAGCGGGGCGCAAAGGCCGCGGTGCAGCCCTCTACAGTGAATGCGTTTCCGCGCTGGTGCGTGCGCGGGGTATGGGCGATGACGCTGCCTACATTTTGATTGCGCAAACTTTCGGTCTGGTTATTGACCAGGACGGCTATTCGGATGCGTCGATCGCGTTGCTGCTGGAGGCGGTTGAATGCTCCAAACGGTGTGGTGAGTTTGGCGAGCAGTCGCACATTCTGTACCTGATAGGTCGCGCCTACTATTCCCGTGCCGAGTACGGCGTTGCGCTCGGGTATTGGACCGATGGCATGCAGATCGCCAAGCGTGATGGGGATCGCATCAGCTGGAGTTGGTGCAAGCTGGGCATAGGCCAGATTTGTGATGCGCTGGATGCACCGGCCATGGCCGTCAAAGTGTTTTCTGATTTGGGGCTCAACCTGGAAAAACTCGACAGTTCGACCCAGGGGCTGCCGGTGACCCAGTGGGCACGGTTTGACATGCGTTTGTGTGAGTTGAAGGCGGTCAATACCGTGAACCTGGGTGTTAACCAGATGCATTTGGGTCAGTTTGACGATGCCCTCGAGAGTCTGCGCCTGGGGCAATCCATGGCTCTCGCGCAGCAAATGGACGACATTGCCAGTGAGTGCCAGGTCCGGATTGCGGAAGTGGCCGCGCTGCAGGGAAAATACACTGAAGCGCTGGAGTTACTGGTGCCGGCGCAAGCCGCATTGCAAGCCTGCTCGCACTTTTGGGGTCTGGCAACTATGTTCCTTCTGCGTGCGCAGTGCCTGTTTGCGCAGGGGCGGATAACCGATGCCAGTGTCTCCATTGTTTCGGCCAGAATCGCAGCCCAAAAGACCAACGCCAAGCACATTGCCATGCGGATTGAGCGTGAAAACGCGCTAATCGCCGAAAAAAACGGGGATTTGGCGCAGGCCCTGGATTCCCTGAAGACCGCAGTGGCGCTTCAGACTGAGCTGGACCGGGGCAGTAAGGCCCATTTACTGCGGCACCTCCAAAACCTGGCGGAGCAGAGCGACACCACCGACCGCGAACTCCCCAAGGTTTCGATGGGGTTCCGGCGCAAGCCTATCTCACAACGCTGAGGTACGCGCTGGCCGCGTCACGCAGTTCTTGGGCGTGGTGCGGACTGTTGCCCGCACAGGCATCCGCGCTTTCCATGAGTTGATGGGCTACGCTCTCATCTTCATGGTTGGCAGTTGTGTTTTGGAGGAGCCGGGCGATCCTGGCAAGCAAGGCATACATGGTACGGGGCCACCGTTTGAGGTGGAGAGTTGTAATGCCTTGAGGATAAGGGTTAACCCTAGTATTGCATACCTAAACCGATGCATAAGCCATGCCTATATGGCATGACTACCTATTGAATCCGTTGGCCGGTGCGATCCAGACGGGGCAACCAGTTACCCAAGATATTGGCCGACACCAGAATGTGGTGGGCGCGACCAATCAACAAATGGCGCGGCACCAATCCGATGAAACGGGAGTCGGCACTGTTGTCCCGGTTGTCCCCGAGGAAGAAGTAGTTGCCTTGCGGAACGGTGATGGGACCAAAGTTGCGCTTGGCGGAAACATCCGGTAAGAATTGAACTGCACGCTCGTTGCCTGCGATGCGCTCAGTAACCTGCAGGGCAGAGGTCGTGATTCCATGGTCCAGTGGCTCGATCGCGACGTCGTTTCCGGAATACTCTGCAGCGGTGCCATTGATATACAGCGCTTCGTTGCGCATTTCCACGACGTCACCCGGAACAGCGACCAGTCGCTTGATCAATCGAACCCCATCTTTTGGGGACGTGAAGGTAATCACATCTCCACGCTGTGGTGTTCCGATCTCGAACAACGCAATATCGCTCAGCGGCAGTTTGAAATCGTAGGCAACACGGTTGACCAGAACCACATCGCCTTCCAGAATGGTGGGGCGCATGGAGCCCGAGGGAATCGGGTTCCAGTCTGCAACGGCCAAGCGAAAGAAGCCGAAGCAGACCAGGAACGCGATGAATCCGCGGTTGTTGTGGAGAAATGCTTTCATGCGCGGCGTGTGGAGATGACCACGCGCTCCAACTTCACAGTGGGGGCTGCAGAATTAGTCTTCACCAAACGGGTGGAAGCCGCAGGGCCACTGTTGCCAGCGGTTGCCAGCTGGTCGAACCCCATCAATACCGTGCCGTTGAGGGCGAGAGTTGCAATAGCGGCGAAGGCGAAGGCTGACAAATTGAAGCGGTGGTGGGTGGCGAATGACATGGTGCTACTCCGGTTGGAAGGTCGTTGTGACCCGATGACCGAACTGTAAAAGTGCCAGCTGGCGTTTGCCAGCGGCTTGCGACAGACTGCAAAACTGCGCGAAGAAGCGTCGATTTCTTGGTGCGGCCGTAAACTTGATCAGCGACCAGAGCATGTTAGAACGCGTGGTCTATATTGCGATGTTCGATGCGATTGCCCTGGAGAAACACATGCCGCGCTTTGCCGCCAATCTGAGCCTGCTTTTTACGGAGGTTCCCTTCCTGGATCGTTTCGCGCTGGCCGCCCGAGCCGGCTTTCAGGCCGTGGAATTTCTGTTTCCCTATGCCTATGCCACCAGCGACATCCGCCAGCGGTTGGATGCCAATGCCCTGACCCTGGTGCTGCACAACCTGCCGCCGGGTGACTGGGACGCCGGCGAGCGCGGCATAGCCTGCCACCCTGATCGCGTGGCAGAGTTTCGTGC
Organism: uncultured beta proteobacterium; assembly: GCA_903853895.1. Classification (GTDB taxonomy): domain Bacteria; phylum Pseudomonadota; class Gammaproteobacteria; order Burkholderiales; family Burkholderiaceae_C; genus Allorhodoferax. The sequence continues at coordinate 16,991 of CAINUX010000039.1, forward strand.
GGGTGTGGCAACCGGCGTGCGCTACGCCACGGCGCTCGGGGTGCACCAGCTCCACTGCCTGGCGGGCAAGGTACCCGCTGGTGTGAGCGAGGCGGTGCTGCGCAAGACCTATGTCGCAAACCTCGCATATGCCGCTCAGGCAGTGAAGGACGCCGGCCTGCGGCTGCTGATCGAGCCGATCAACACCTATGACATTCCGGGCTACTACCTCAACCGCACCGCGCAGGCGCTGTCCATCCTGGATGAAGTTGGTGCCGACAACGCTTTTCTGCAATACGACATTTACCATGCCCAGCGCTCGGAAGGCGAACTGGCGGCCACCATTACCCAACATCTGGGCCGCATAGGCCACATCCAGTTGGCCGACAACCCTGGCCGCCATGAGCCGGGCACGGGGGAAATCAACTACGAATTTTTGTTCGCCCTTCTGGACCGCGTGGGCTATGCGGGCTGGATCGGTTGCGAATACAAACCGGCCGACACCACCCTTGCGGGTCTGGGCTGGGTTCAGCACTATCTACAGACAGCGCGAGAAACTAACCCATGACCAGAGCCACCCCTGACCAGAAGACACCAGCCCCAAATACGATTGCGCGGGAACTGCTGCGACGCATGTTTGATGCAGCCATTGCCAGCGCGCAGCCCGCACTGTGCGTTCCCGCGCACCTGCCGTCGCCCGCTTCACTGGGGCGCGGTCGCCTGGTCGTCATCGGGGCCGGCAAGGCCTCAGCGGCCATGGCCCGCGCGGTGGAGGACCACTGGGCCGGACCGTTGTCGGGGCTGGTCATCACCCGCTATGGCTATGGCGTGCAGTGCAAGCACATCGAGATTGTTGAAGCGGCGCACCCGGTGCCGGACGCGGCCGGGCTGGCCGCTACGCAACGCATGCTGGACGTGGTGAGCGGTCTCACCGAAGACGACCTTGTGCTGTGCCTTATCTCCGGTGGTGGGTCTTCGCTGATGCCACTGCCTGCCCCCGGGCTAACGCTGGAACACAAACAGGCGGTCAACCGCGCGCTGCTGGCCTCGGGTGCCACCATCAGCGAGATGAACTGCGTGCGCCGCCACCTCTCCGCCATCAAGGGTGGTCGCCTGGCGGTGGCCTGCTACCCGGCCCGGGTTCTGACGCTGTTGATCTCCGACGTGCCCGGCGACGACCCCATCAACATCGCGTCCGGGCCTACGGTAGTAGACCCCACCACGTGCCAGGACGCGCTGGACATCGTGCGCCGCTATGGCATTGCCTTGCCCCCTGAAGTGCGTGCGGTGCTGGAGACGGGGCAGGGCGAGTCCATCAAGCCGGGTGACCAGCGGCTGACCGGCAACCAGTTGCGCACCATCGCCGCACCACAAATGGCGCTGGAGGCTGCCGCCCACGTTGCGCGCGACGCCGGCTACGGTGCCTACATCCTGGGTGATGCGCTGGAAGGTGAAGCTCGCGACGTGGGCAAGGTATTAGCCGGCATTGCGCTGCAAGTGGCGCATAACGGCCAACCAGTGCAGGTGCCGTGTGTGCTGCTGTCTGGCGGCGAGACCACGGTCACCGTGCGGGGCAAGGGCAATGGCGGGCGCAATGTGGAGTGCCTGCTGTCCATGGCCATCGCCCTTGGCGGCAATCCGCACATCCACGCACTGGCCGGTGATACCGACGGTGTCGACGGGCAGGCCGAGATTGCCGGTGCCGTTATTGGCCCCGACACGCTGGCGCGTGCCCACTCAGCGGGCATCCGACCGAATGACTACTTGATCAACAATGATGGCCACGGTTTTTTTGGCGCGTTGGGAGATGCGGTTATCACCGGCCCAACCCTGACCAACGTGAACGATTTCCGGGCTATTCTGATTGACACACCGGCCTCGTCCTGAGCCTCGCCGGGCGCGGCTACACGGGCGTGATGCGGTAGACGCAGCGGCGCCCACCTGCCAGCAGGTGTTCCACCCGCTCAACCGTGGAGGCCGGTCCCAGCGTGCGGCGGAATACGTCCAGTTCGGAGCGGCAAAAGCCCTGGCACGCGGTGGCAGCGGCACAGATGGGGCAGTGGTTTTCGATCAACAGAAAGCTGCCATCCGGCTGTTTTTCCAGTTGCGCCATATAGCCTTCCGCATCCCGTGCCTCCACCAGTTTAGCCAGGCGCTTGGAAAGGGTTTTGGCACCCGCCATACGCTCCAGGTAGCTGGTTTCGCTACTCTGTTCGCGCGCGGCAATCAGCTTGTCCAGACCGGCCTGGCCAAACAGGGTTCGCACCTGGGCAATCAGCTGCACAGTGAGTTCGCTGTGCCGATCCGGAAAACGCGCGTGGCCCGCTTCGCTGAGCAGCCAGTAGCGCGCCGGTCGGCCCACCTTGTCGGCCAGGTCCTCGGTCAGCAGCAATCCTTTCTCAAGCCAGGCGTCCAGATGCCGGCGCACGCCCATGGAGCTGATTTCCAGCAGCGTGGCCAACTGCTGTGCCGTGCTGGGGCCGCGCGTCTTGAGCAGGAACAGGATCTGGTCTTGCGTGTTCATGGGTGCATTGTCCCGGGTTGGAGCGCCATGTCCGGTTCCTGCCCCCATTGCCGGATACGCCAGGCGGCCCACGCGGACAGACCCGCACCCACCAGCAGGATCAGGCGGGTATCGATCAGCGTCAGCACCGAGCCCAGCAGCGCCATCAGGATGTTGGCCAGGCAGAAAATGGTCGTTAGCAAACCCATGACTGCACCCTGGCCCAGATGGCCGTACCGTTCTGAACACCAGGCCGGCATAACCGCGTTGTAGAACGCGTTTGGAATGCCAAACACAACAATGGCAAAAAGGCCGACGGTGGGGCTACTGAGTGCAACTGTGGCGATGCACGCTGCGGATACTGCGGCGAACCAGGCGGCTTGCCGCAGCGGATGCTGGCGCACCGCACGCCCCGCATAGACGGACGCAAGCGTCATGACTGCGCACAAGCCCGCTGTGGTCCACGCAATGCCTTGCGCGTCAAATCTGCTTACTTCCACCAGCCACAGGGGGTAGAACTCATAGAAGGCTGTCACGCCGCAGGTGAACGCCAGCTGGATTGCCAGCAGGGTGCGCAGCTCTGTGTGCTTGAGCAGCTTCAGAGCATGCTGGTGTTGAACCACCTGCCACCAACTGCTGGTCAAGGTGCTGGTGATCTGGCGCGGCACAGCCACCCAGACAATGACCGCTGTGACCAGCAGCGCCACCACAGCCACCCAGAAAGGCACGGTCACGCCCCAGTGCAGTGTCAACCCCGCCAGCAAGGGGCCGGCGAGCCAGCCCATATACAACGCCCCATTGAGCCAGGAGAAGGCCCGCACGCGCAGCGCCCCTTGCAACTGGTCGGCCAGCAATGCGCGGGCGACGCTGCCATTGCCCTCCATCAAACCGGTGGCAAAACGTGCGACGATGAACAATGGATACGACTGGGTCAACAGACTGACCGCAGTGATGGCGTGGCCCGCAGCGGCGCCCACAGCTGTAATCAACAGTACCGGGCGACGCCCGTAGCGGTCGGAAAGAGGCCCCAGCAGCGTGGACCCGATCAACAGCCCCAAGGGGTTGATGGCCAGCGCTACACCAAACAGCAATTTGGGCGGCAGACCCAGAAAGTGGTTCAGGTTGTTGGCCGCATCGGCGGCAAATAGCGGCGGCAGGATGGGGTAGGGCAGGGCCGCGCCCACTGTGGAAAAGAATGCCACCAAGCAGGCGGCAAGAATCAAGAGGGTGGATGGCATCGTACAGTTTGTAAACTAAACCGCTTACAAATGTACATCGTTGCAGTCTATTTGTCAATAAACGTGTTTATTTATTGCGCCATGACCCGCAACTCGGCAGTGGTGTAGCGCAGACGGCTTGCCAATGTGCTGGCCACACCTTCCATCAAGGCAAGTGCAGCCTTGCGGTGTTCTTCGGCAAACTGGTCATAGACCTTGCGCGAGAGCACGTAGAGTTCTGTTTCAGAGAAAGCGATTGCGTCTGCTGAACGGGCTGCGCCGTCCAGGAAACTCATTTCGCCAAAAAAAGCCCCGCGCCCGAATGTGCCCAAATGGCGGTTTTGGGTTTCGTTGACGGGTAGCACGATGCGAACCGCGCCACGGCGAATCAAAAATAGCTCATCACCCTTATCGCCCAACGAAAAAATCTTGCCCCCTGCTGCCACGCTGCGCTTTTCCATGCATGCTTCAAGCGCGCTCAGGGTTTCCTCCTTGCGCTTGCTGAAGAGTTCCATTTCATGCAGCTCCAACGCGTTTTCCAAGGTATGCGTGAGTGCGGCCTCGTTGATGATCAGGTCCTCCGTCCATTCCAGGGCCGAGTCGACTTCTCCAAACACCTTGACGCGGTGCCCATTCGGCTTCGGCACCAGCAGATCCAACTCGACGAGGTAGCTGTGAATATCGAGCCCGGAGGGCGATTTAACCGGGATACCGGCCAGTATCAGTCGCCCATCACGCTCGGCGAGCATTTCCCGGACTTGCTCCAGCATGTGGGCAGCAGTCATGTCGACGGTTTGTACCCGGCGCATGTCCAGAATGATGAATCGGCGTGTCTTGAGGTCACCCTCCAGTGCGCTGTACAACTGCTGCGTGGTTCCGAAAAAAAGACTACCTTGCAACTCGCACACCACGACCTGGTCGCCGTGCCGCACCAGGCTTGCCATTTCGTCACGCGTGCGCACCCGCTTGGAAAACGTCTCGCTCCCCAACATCCGCCGGCGCACGACCCGGTTGTTCACCTGTTCACGGATAAACAGCATGATGGCCAACAGCACGCCAACCCCCGATGCGGCAATCAGGCTCGCAGTCAGTGCCGTGGTCACGACCGCCGCGATGACCAGAAAGTCCAGCAAAGTGGCGCGCGAGTGCAAAAAATGCAGGCTTTTGCGATCAATCATGCGCACGCCGATGACGATCAGGATAGACGCCAGAGCCGCAACGGGAACCCAGGCGATCAGTGCACCCAATAGCGCGAAGGCGACCAGTGCTGAAACGCCCTCGACCATGCCAGACATGCGGCTGACAGCTCCACTGGACAGGTTGACCAGCGTTGCACCCATGGTTCCGGCTCCAGGCATGCCGCCCAATGCCGACGCACACAGGTTGGCGCAACCTTGGGCAACAAGTTCACGGTTGGAGTCGTGTCGGCTGCGTGTCATGGCGTCCAGCACGACACAGGTCTTGAGCGTATCGATGGACAGCAGTCCCGCCAGTGTGAGTGCTGGAAACAGCAGAAGTGTCAGCGCATCCGTGTTCATCTGCGAGGCCGCTTGCCAGCGTGCGCTCATGCCGTCCAGAAAGCCGCCGCCCTCGCCCGAGGTGAGCGGCCCGACCAGCATCGCGTTCCCGTCGGTCGACAGTGGAACCGCACCGGCCACGCCAAGCGCAAGGTAGGCGAGCACACCTGCCAGCAGACCCAGAATCGCAGCCGGAACCGCCTTGACCATGCGAGGCGCCAGCACCATGACCCCGGCCGTCACAGCGCCGACCACGATACTGCTCACATTCCACTGTCCAGGTGCCGCCAGAGCGGCCCAGATATTGAGGCCGCCGGTGGTGCCCAGCAACTTGGGAATCTGGCTCCCGATGATGATCAGGCCGACCCCGCTCAGGTATCCGCTGACCACCGGGTAGGGCATGTACTTGATGAGATGGCCCAGGCGCAGCACACCAAACAAGATCTGGAAGGCACCCGCCATCAGCCCGACCAAAGTCAGCATCAGGACAATGCTTGCCACATCGGTGCCATGGGCGACCCGCTCCATGGCAAATACGCTCAGAATCGCCACAGCGGGCGCGCACGGGGCGCTAATCAAGCGCGGTGCACCCCCCAAACTGGCAGCGACCAGACCGAGCACCATGGCGCCAAGGATGCCGGCTATGGCACCCTGCGCCGCCTGTGCCGCGCCCAGTGGTGCATAGACGGTGACGCCAAAAGCAATGGCCGACGGCAATGCCACCAACATTGCTGCCAGGCCGCCCCAAACGTCGCCAGCATTATTCTTGTTCATAAGCCTCCAAATCGGCGTTGTTGCCACGACGATACACCATGAAAGGCCGGTGTTTTTGACTTGGCGCACGCTCAGCCTGATCGTACATCTGGGGCGTACGCGGGCCGCGAAGGCTGACGACTCAGGAAATTTAAACCCATGTGGGATGTGAAATCTGAGGCAATATCCAAGGTATGAAACTTGCCCACTTACGCGAGAACCTGTTTCCATCCAAGGGGGTGCTCGCCAGCGTTGAAGACTGGCGTCGGCATGTTCTTGATGTTGTGATTGGTGCCTTGCTGTTTTTTGGAACACTGGTGGCTATTCCAAGCATCGTATTGCTTGTCCTTCAAGGTCTATGGCCTGCTGCCGTCGCGGATATTGTCCTGTTGGCGATAGGCACTGTACTGTGGCGCAATAAGGCAATTTCCTTCCGGCTACGATCCTGGAGTCTCTGCGGCATTCTGTATTTGCTAGGGCTCGCACTGTTACTCTCGATGGGCCCTACCAGTCAGATCTACCTGATGACTGCTCCGGCAATGGGGGCGATCCTGCTGGGCCCCTGGCCCGCTATCTGGATCATGGCAGGCAGTTCGGTCACCCTGTTTTGGGTAGGCTATCTGGGGTATTCCAATTTTCAGATACCCGGTCTCAGTGTGGACCCAATGGCGCTTTGGCTCACGATCACTCTGAACTTTGTGTTTGTGAATGCGGTGATCACGTTGACAATTTCCCTTCTGTTGCGCGGGCTTGAAACCAGTTTTGCAAGTTTGGCTGAAGCTGGACGGGCCAAATTGGAGTTTTTGGACACCAGTTTGGACTCCATCATCAGCATGGATGCCCAGGGATGCATTTCTGAGTGGAGCCACCAGGCCGAGGTTATGCTGGGTTGGTCTTTTGCAGAGGTTCGGGGCCAGTTTTTGCACGATCTCATCATCCCGCAGCGGTACCGGGAAGGACACCTGAAGGGTATTGCGCACTACCTGGCCACCGGGGTTGGGCGGGTGCTGGGCAAGCGCATGGAGATGTTTGCACTGCGCCGCGATGGCACAGAGTTTCCGATTGAACTGGCCATCTCGCCCATCGTCACACCGCAAGGCACCAGTTTCAGTGCATTTATCCGAGACGTTACGGAACGCAAGAAGGAGCAGGAGGCGCTGGTGTCGGCCAAGTCGATGGCCGAACGCGCCAACCAATCCAAATCCGAATTTCTCGCCAACATGAGCCACGAGATTCGCACGCCCATGAATGGCGTCATCGGGATGGTGGATATTTTGCAGTCCACGCCCCTCTTGCCTGAACAGCAACGCATGCTGGGCACGATTCAGCAGTCGTCCATGGCGCTGCTGCAAATCCTGAACGATATTCTTGACTTCTCCAAGATAGAGGCTGGCAAGCTGACGGTGGAGAGTATTCCCACGCGGTTGTCAGAGGTCGCTACTGGGGCAGTGCAACTTATTGAGGCCGTTGCCCAGGGCAAGAGGTTGAAGCTCACTGTCTTATTGGCCCCTGCATTGCCCGACTGGACGTTGAGCGACCCGGCGCGTTTGCGCCAGGTTCTGCTGAACCTGTTGGGTAATGCAGCCAAGTTCTCAGCGAATGCCAGTGGTCAAATTCCGCGGGTTGCGCTGCGTGTGGCGCCGTGTGTGCGCAGCGACGGCAGCGCTGGTGTGCAACTGTGCGTAGAGGACAACGGGATTGGCATCAGTGCAGAGGGTGTTGCCAAGCTGTTCCAGCCCTTCACGCAAGCCGACGAAGGCACCGCGCGCAAGTTTGGTGGCACCGGGCTGGGCCTGTCGATCTGCCAGCGCCTGGTGGAGCTGATGGGTGGCACGCTAACGGTGCGCAGCGCCCTGGGCGAAGGTTCCGAATTTTGCGTGGAGCTGCCGTTGCTACCCTGCGAACCCGGCCAGGCACAGCCCGTGCAGGAAGCTTTGGCCCCGATGCCAAGCGAGCGCCGTGCCACCAAGCGCTACGCTGCACCCACGGTAGAACAAGCCGCGCAAGGACAACGCCTGATCCTGCTGGCCGAAGACAACGAGACCAACCGCGAAGTCATGCAGGAGCAACTGCGCCTGCTGGGGCACAGCTGTGAAATGGCCGAGGACGGTGTCATAGCGCTGCGCATGTTGCAAGCCAACCCAGGGCGCTACGCGCTACTGCTGAGCGACTGCAACATGCCCAACCTGGACGGCTTTGGCCTGACCGCGGCCATTCGCGCGAGTGAGCCCCAAGGCACGCACCTGCCCATCATCGCCATCACCGCCAACGCCATGCAAGGCGTTGTTCAGCGCTGCCACGAGCATGGCATGGACGACTATCTGAGCAAACCACTGCGCATGAAAGAGCTGGCACCGATGCTGGACAAATGGCTGCCCCAGCCCTTCAGCTCTCCGGACTTCCCTGTCTGGAATCCAATCACCCTGAGCGAGCTGGTGGGCGACAACCCGGGCATGCACAAACGCCTGTTGGGCAAGTTCCTGCTCAGCGCAGAAAAGCAGGTCGCCCAGATCGTCGCGGGCGCCGCTGCCAGCGACACCGCCACGGTGGGCGGCGCGGCACACACGCTCAAAAGCTCAGCCCGCAGCGTGGGTGCGTTGGCGCTGGGTGAGCTGTGCCAAGCCATCGAAGCCGCGGGCCATGCCGGAGATGCGCACACCTGCAGCGCACTTGCGCAGGGCATGCCGCAGACATTTGCCGCGGCTACGCAGGCCATCAACCAACACTTGGCGGCGTAGGTTTCGAGCCGACGCGCGTTTGCGGCAGTCTGGTCAGCCCCGCCAAGCCCGCGGATACCGCGCCATCGACAGCCCTTCCAGTGAAATATCCGGCTTCCTCCCCGAAATCAAATCATCAATGATGCGCGCCGTGCCGGCCGCCATGGTCCAGCCCAGCGTGCCGTGGCCGGTGGCCAGCAGCATGTTGGCGTAGGGCGTGGGGCCAACGATGGGGGTGCCGTCGGGCGTCATGGGGCGCAGGCCGCACCAGAACGTGGCTTTGGATACGTCGCCACCCTTGGGGAACAGGTCCGTCACCACGTGGTTCAGGGTTTCGCGGCGGGATTCGCGCAGCGTCATGTCAAAGCCGGCCAGCTCGGCCGTGCCGCCCACGCGGATGCGGTCGCCCAGGCGCGTCACCGCCACCTTGTGGCTCTCGTCCATGATGGTGGACTCGGGCGCAAAGCGGGCGTCGGTGATGGGCACGGTGATGGAGTAGCCCTTGACGGGGTACACCGGTATGTGGATGCCAATGGGCTTGACCAGTTGGGGCGTGAAGCTGCCCAATGCCGTGACGTAGTGGTCGGCAGTCAAGGTGCCGGCGCTGGTGCGCACGCCGCTGACCTTGCCGCCGCTGACTTCGATCCCATCAATGCGGGTGTCGTAGCGAAATGTCACGCCCAAGGCCTGCGCCATGTCGGCCAGGCGGTTGGTGAACTTGAAGCAGTCGCCGGTCTCGTCGCCGGGCAGGCGCAGGGCGCCGACAAACTTCTCTTGCGTAAGCTGCAACGCGGGTTCGACCTTGACAAAGCCCGCGCGGTCCAGCACCTCGAACGGCACCTTGTAGTCCTTGAGCACTTCCACGTCTTTGGCAATGCCGTCCATTTGTGCCTGGGTGCGAAACAGTTGCAGCGTGCCCTGGGCGCGGTCGTCATAGGCAATGCCGGTCTCGGCACGCAACTCCTTCAGGCAGTCGCGGCTGTATTCGGCAATCGGCACCATGCGGCTCTTGTTGATGGCATACGCGCGCTCGGTGCAATTGGCCAGCATGGACAGGCCCCAGCGCCACATGTCGGGGTCCAGCACCGGCCATATCACCAGCGGGCTATGGCGCATCAGCAACCACTTGATGGCCTTGAGCGGCACGCCGGGTCCGGCCCAGGGTGAAGAATACCCCGGCGACACCTCGCCCGCGTTGGCAAAGCTGGTCTCCAGCGCCGGGCCCGGCTGGCGGTCAACGACCTCCACCTGGTGCCCGGACTTGGCCAGGTAATACGCCACCGACGTGCCGATGACGCCACTGCCCAAGACCAGTACTTTCATGCCAAACCCTTCAAAAAGTGAGCATCGCAATGTACCCGCAAGCGGTTGCCAGCGGGGGGTCTACGCACTGCTACGCCCGGTAAACGCAAGGATTCAGCGACGGTATAAGCTGTGGTACTGCGTAGTACATTAAAATAACCCAAAATGGGTTTGTTTGGAGTCCGGCAGCAAAATACTTGGTAAAAAGTGCCTCTAGCCCACGTGGAATATGGTTTGATAGCTATAAATAGTATAGCATCCACTCGATAACTAAACCTTCACCGCCCAGCGCAGCTTGGCCGAGGTGGAGCGAGGGTTGGCGCGGCGCTCGTCAAACGAAGCCCGCATCGGGTCGCTGGCCACGCTGGCGTAGATGCCGCTGCGCTCCCCAGTCTGAAATGCCTTTTTCACCCGCCGGTCCTCGCCCGAGTGAAAGCTCAGAATGGCTACCCGGCCACCGGGTTTCAGGCACGACGGCAGCAGGTCCAGAAATCGGTCCAGTACACCAAACTCGTCGTTGACCTCGATGCGCAGGGCCTGGAAGGTGCGTTGCAGCACCTTCTTTGTCTCGGCCAGGCGCTCTTCCTCGGGCATGCTGCGTTTGAACGTGCGGTCCAGCGTTTGCCGCACCAGGTCGGCGAGCTGCGTGGTGGTTTCCAGGTACTGACCCTGGAGGGCTGCCGCCAGGGGAACCGCAAAGGGCTCGTCCGAGTTGTCCACCAGCAGATCGCGCAGGCGCTGGCGGGTGACGGACAGCAGCAGCTCCGATGCAGACTGCCCGTTGCTGGGGTCCAGGCGCAGGTCCAGTGGGCCATCGGCCTTGAAGCTGAAACCGCGCGCCGGGTTGTCGATCTGCATGGACGACACGCCCAGGTCGGCCAGCACCACATCAAAGCCGCCACCGGCTTCGGGTAAGAGCGTGGCCAGTTCGGCAAAGTTCATGCGGCGCACGATCAGTTCGGTGGGCAGAAAGCCCAGCTTGCGCAGGCGCGCCTCGGTGCGGGGGAGCTCGACCGGGTCCACGTCCACGCCATACAGGCGACCACCGGGGAGCAGTTTGGGCAGGATTTCCTGCGTGTGGCCACCAAATCCCAGCGTCGCGTCCAGTCCCACTTCGCCGGGTTGGGGTTTCAGGATGTCCAGAATCTCG
>CAINUX010000040.1 GCA_903853895.1 uncultured beta proteobacterium
ACCAACCTGCGCATGCCGGTTGTCCGAGATCACCGCACGCCCACGGAGGCTTGTGCGGTTGGGCATTTTGCGCAGGTCAAGGAGGAGCCCGCGCAGCGGGCGGGGGACACGGAGCAAAATGCCCAGCCGTACAAGCCGCTAGCCCCCGTAGATACTGCACAGACAGCTATTTTTTTAGGAGCAGTTACCGCCGCACTCGGCCCGGTGGTACTGGTCGGCAACGAAATTGGTCTGGGTGTGATCCCCATGGGCCGCGAGGTGCGCGCCTTTGTCGACGCGCTCGGAAGCCTGAACCAGGATGTGGCTGCCACCTGCCAACGTGTGACCCTGATGGCGGCGGGTTTGCCGCTGGTTTTGAAAGATACGGTATGACCTGCAAATCTTCTGCGCTACATACGGTGTCCCCCTCGCGGGCAGGGTTGCTGCGGCTCGTCACCGGGTTCGGTGTGGTGTGTGCACTGTCGTCCGGTGTGGCCGCGCATGCGCTGCAAATGGTTGACGACCGGGGCATAACCGTTACGCTGCCCGCGGTGCCGCAGCGCATTGTCAGCATCCTGCCATCGCTGACCGAGACCGTGTGCGAACTGGGCCATTGCGCGCGCCTGGTTGGGGTGGATCGCTACTCGAATTTTCCGACCAGCGTGCAAAAGCTTCCCCAGGTTGGAGGTGGACTGGACCCCAATGTGGAGGCCATCGTGGCGCTGCGCCCCGACGTGGTGCTGATGGCCAAGTCCTCGCGCGTGGGTGAGCGGCTGGAGGCGCTGGGTGTCAAGGTCGTGGCGCTGGAGCCCAAGACCCATGCCGACGTGCAGCGCGTCATCCTCAAGCTGGGCCAGTTGCTGGAGGTGCCTGACGCCAAGCGCATCTGGCGCGCGATTGATGCCGGCGTGTCGGCCGCCGCCCAGTCGATTCCGCCCAACGCACGTGGCACTCGGGTGTATTTTGAAGTGAACCAAGGGCCGTATGCGGCCAGCGAGTCGTCTTTCATGGGCGAGACGCTGACCCGCCTGGGGGCCAAAAACATTGTGCCCGCCGCGCTGGGGCCGTTTCCCAAACTCAACCCCGAATTCATCGTGCGCGCCAACCCGGACATCATCATGATCGGCCAACGCAGCGCCGATGGCTTGCAGACCCGCCCCGGCTGGCAAAGCCTGTCGGCATTGCGGGCGCAACGCGTGTGCGTGTTTCCGTCGGATGAGGCTGACATGCTGGTGCGACCCGGGCCACGCATGGCCGAAGCCGCACGTCTGATGGCCCGCTGCCTCGAAACGCAATCGCCGAACGCGGGCTTAGACGTCGCACACAAGGCCAAGCCATGATGCAAGGCCGCGTCGCCTGGATGGTACTGGCCTGTGTGCTGGGCGCACTGGGTCTGGCGGCGCTAGGCATTTGCGTGGGCAGCGTGGGTTTTGAAAACGTGATGCGCCCGCTGTTGAGCCCCGAACTGGACCCGCAAGGCACGGCGCTGGCGCGGCAAATCGTCTGGGAGATTCGTCTACCACGCACGCTGGGCGCCTGGGCGGCCGGTGCGTTGCTGGGCTTGGCGGGCGCCGTGGCGCAGGGGGTGTTTCGCAACCCGCTGGCCGACCCCTATTTGCTGGGCAGTGCTGCGGGTGCCTCGCTGGGCGTGGCGCTGGCGCTGGCGGTGCTGGGCGGTAGCGCCGGCATGCTGGGTGGCAGCATGATGCAAAGCGGTGTGGCGGTCAGTGTGTTCTCCAGCAACCTGCTGGTGCGTCTGGGCCTGACCGGGGCTGCGTTTGTTGGCGCCGTGCTGGCCGTGCTGCTGACGCTGGCGCTCTCCAGCGGCGTGGGCCACACGCTGCGGCTGTTGCTGGCCGGCGTGGTGGTAGGCGTGGTGCTGGGCGCCATGACGCACCTGGTGCTGCTGCTGTCGCCCGATTCCCTGCAGGCCATGCAGGCCTTCATGCTGGGCTCGACCGCCTTTGTCGGCTGGACCGCCGTGGGCCTGATGGCGCTGGTCTGGCTGTTGTGCGCGGTGGCTGCCTGGTTGCTGGCGCGCGTGCTGGACGGCCTGAGCCTGGGCGATGCTACGGCTCTGAGCCTGGGCCTGCCGGTGGCGCCCATGCGCGCCGCGCTGGTGGCGGTGCTGGCGCTGGCCACCGGCACGGCGGTGGCGCAGACCGGATTGATTGCGTTTGTCGGGCTGGCCGCGCCGCACCTGGTGCGCTCGGTCGTCAAAACCACGCATGGCCCCCTGATGCTGCTGGCCAGCCTGGTGGGTGGTGTGCTTCTGTTGGCCGCCGACATCCTGGCACGCGGACTGATTGCGCCGCAGGAGTTACCCGTGGGCGTGCTGACCGCCGTGCTGGGTGGTGGCTACCTTCTGTGGCTGATGCACCGCGGCCCGGCCCGCACGGGGGCTGCAACATGAAAGTCCAAGGGCAACAGGCTCAGCGTTCGCAGGGATTGCCGCTATGAATATGATAGCTATTCATGCAGATTCTATAAGGGCGAGCCTCGGGAATGGACTCGCAAGGCAGGTGGTTCTGCATGGTGTGTCGCTGGACATTGCCAGCGGCCAGTGGACCAGCATCGTCGGGCCCAATGGAGCCGGCAAGTCGACATTGCTCAAGGTGTTGGCCGGCGTGCTGCCGCACACCGGCACGGTGTCGCTGCTGGGCCATCCCATCCACGACCTGCCGCACCGCGCGCGGGCGCGCCAGCTGGCCTGGCTGGGCCAGAACGAAACCTCGGCCGATGACCTGACGGTGTGGGACGTGGCCATGCTGGGCCGTCTGCCGCACCAGACCTGGCTGGCCCCGCCGAGTGCTGCCGACCACGCCGCTGTCGAAAGCGCGTTGCGTGCCACCCAGGCCTGGGACTGGCGCTGCCGTTCGCTGGGCCAGCTGTCCGGCGGCGAGCGCCAGCGCGTGCTGCTGGCCCGCGCACTGTCCGTGCAGGCCCAGGTGCTGTTGATGGACGAGCCGCTGGCCAATCTGGACCCTCCCCACCAATCCGACTGGCTGGCTGTGGTGCAGGCGCTGGTTGCGCGCGGCACCACGGTGGTCAGCGTGCTGCACGAAATCAGTATGGCGCTGCACGCCGACCGCGTGGTGGTCATGGCGAAGGGCCAGGTCACCCACCACGGCGCGAGTGCCGACCCGGCAACGCACAAAGCGCTGGTGGATGTGTTCGACCAGCGCATCGCCATCCACACCATTGATGGGCAGTGGGTGGCGTTGCCTTGTACCTCGGGTGGTTCCGGATGATTGGTTCCCTGGAGAGGGCAAGCGCAATACCGTTGGCTCGTACTTTTGTGGCGGGAGCGGGCTGGCATGGCGCTCGGCTACGCGGCTGTCCCCCGCGACGGCCTAGGGCCGCCTGCTCCTCCTTGATGCCGCGTAACCGAGTGCCATGCCAACCCGCTCTGACCAGCGGTGTAGTCAGCCAACAGCTCTGCCTTGTCTCCGTGCATCCGTTACGCGTGTCCGTTACTCGCAGAGGAGGCCGGTGCGGGTGTTCTGCGCAGGTCAAGGAGGAGCTGACGGCCCTAGGCCGTCGCGGGGGACACGGAGCAGAACACCCGCACCGGTCTCCTCGGAGCACACCCAAACCCCCATCTGCATCCACTGCCGCCTGAAGTGAACCCATGCAAATAGAAACCCCACCTACCGAGAAACCGTATGACAAAGCCGAAGGCGAACGCCGCGGCATCGTCATCGTCAACACCGGTGACGGCAAGGGCAAAAGCACCGCCGCCTTTGGCCTGGCCCTGCGTGCCCATGGCCGCGGCAAGGCGGTCAAGATATTCCAGTTCATGAAGGTGCCATCGGCCCGCTTTGGCGAGCACCGCATGTTCGAACAACTGGGCGTACCCATTCTGGGTTTGGGCGACGGCTTCAGCTGGAGAAGCCGGGACCTCGAACACAGTGCCCAACTCGCACGCGATGGCTGGCAAAAGGCCAAAGCCGCCATTCTGGGCGGTGACTTCTTCATGGTCACTCTGGACGAAGTAACCTACCCGCTTATCTACGGCTGGCTCCCGCTGGACGATGTCTTGGAGACGCTGGAAGCCCGCCCCAGCCATGTGCACGTGGTGCTGACCGGGCGGCGCTGCCCACCTGAGATCATCGCGCTGGCCGACACCGTGACCGAGATGCAAATGGTCAAGCATGCGTTCAAGGCCGGCATACCGGCGCAGCGCGGCATTGAAGACTGAGACACACAACTTTCTTGCCTTGGCGTAGCACCAATCTTGCACCAGAGACACCAGCCATCCCGTGACTTTTCAACGCTCCACTCAAGACGCCAATGGACACCCCAGAGTGGACCCGCCCGTCTGGCCGCAGTAACCAAAATCAATATTCCTATGGAGAACCAAACATGATGGCCCAATGTGTGATGGTGCTAGGCACCACCAGCGGTGCAGGCAAAAGCTGGCTGACCACGGCCCTGTGCCGCTACTACGCCCGCCAGGGTCTCAAGGTCGCGCCGTTCAAGGCGCAGAACATGAGCAACAACGCCAGAGTGGTTGCATCCAACAACGGGCAGGGCGAGATCGGTAGCGCCCAATACTTTCAGGCGCTCGCGGCCAACGCGATCCCCGACGTGCGCATGAACCCCTTGCTGCTCAAACCCGAGCGCGACACCCACAGCCAGGTGGTGCTGATGGGGCAGGTGGATGCCGAGCTGACAGCCATGCCGTGGCGGGGGCGCAGCCTCAAGGTCTGGCCGCAGATTGCCGCTGCGCTGGACGCCTTGCGTGCCGAGAACGATGTGGTCGTCATCGAAGGCGCAGGCTCGCCGGCCGAGATCAACCTCTCCAGCAGCGATATCGTCAACATGCGCGTGGCACTGCACTCCAACGCGGCCTGCCTGCTGGTGACCGACATTGACCGCGGCGGCGCGTTTGCGCATCTGTATGGCACCTGGGCGCTGCTGCCCGAGAACGAGCGCGCGCTGATCAAGGGCTATGTGCTCAACAAGTTCCGGGGCGACGCGTCGCTGCTGGCACCGGCGCCGCAGATGCTGCAGGACCTGACGGGTGTGCCGACCGTGGCGACTTTGCCGATGTGGTGGCACCACGGTTTGCCCGAGGAAGATGGTGTGTTCGATGACCGTAGCGTGGCCAAGGGCGCGGTGAACATGACGGTGGCCGTTATCGCCTACCCGCGCATCAGCAACCTGGATGAGTTTCAGCCGCTAAAAAATATTCCGGGGTTGCGGCTGCAGTGGGTGCGCAGCCCCAGCGAACTGGCAGGGCTCCAGCCTACGGACTGGATCATCCTGCCGGGCTCCAAGTACACCACGGGCGACCTGGCCTGGCTGCGCACGCAGGGGCTGGACGCCGCGGTGGCGGCGCATGCGGGGCGGGGTGGGGCGGTGTTGGGGGTTTGCGGCGGATTGCAGATGCTGGGTGAGGCGCTGATTGATACGCATGGCATTGACGGCAATGCACCCGGATTGGGTTTGTTGCCGCTGGTTACGGTGTTTGCGCAGGACAAGACGGTGCGGCATACCCAGACATGCTTCGCCGCTGACATGTTGGGGGGCACGCATTCAAATCCATGGGCTACCTTGGCTGGCGTGGCAGTCAGCGGCTACGAAATCCACCACGGTCAAACCCAGCAGCATGTGGCCATGGCAGCCGCCGGTGATGTGGCACAGGCAGTGCTGCCAGACGGCCAGGGTTGGCAAAACGCGGCCGGCAACGTGTTGGGGTTGTACCTGCACGGGCTGTTTGAAGACCCTGCCGTGTTGCGCGCCCTGTTTGGCGCCCATGCGCCGACGCTGGACTCCGTATTTGAAGGGCTGGCCGACTTCATCGAACAGCACTTTGAGGCCGGGGTGCTGGACTCACTCATTGCATCGCAAACTTCACCGCACTAAGCACTCCCTGATTGCCCCTGAAGGAAGACCATGACCTCACCTCTGCCGCTCTTGGCCGACATCCGCAACACCGAGCTCACCCGCGCGTTGCAACACAAGCTCGACAGCAAAACCAAGCCACTGGGCTCACTGGGCCGCATCGAAGCTCTGGCGTTGCAGCTGGGGCAGATTCTGGGCACCGAGAACCCGGTGCTGGACCAGCCGCAGATGGTGGTGTTTGCTGCGGACCACGGCTTGGCGGCGCGTGGGGTCTCTGCCTTTCCCAGTGACGTGACCTGGCAAATGGTGGAAAACTTTCTGGCCGGTGGCGCGGCGGTCAGTGTGCTGGCACGCCAGCATGGACTGGCGTTGACGGTGGTGGACTGCGGCGTCAAGCACGACTTCCTGGCCGGCCAGCCCATTGGCGCCACACGCCCGGGCTTGCAGGTGCGTAAGGTGGCGCTGGGCACTGCGGATTCCTCGGCCCAGGCCGCCATGACGGCTGCGCAATGCCAGCAGGCCATCGCGCACGGACGTGACCTGGTGCGGGGCCTGCCGGGCAACGCCTTGCTGCTGGGCGAGATGGGCATTGGCAATACCTCGGCCGCATCCTTGCTGCTGTCGCGGCTGGCCGCTCTGGACATTGCCCAGTGCACCGGCGCGGGCACCGGGCTGGATGCACCTGCCGTGCAACGCAAGACCGACATCCTGCGCGAAGTGCTGGCGCGGCACCCGGATGCACGCGCGCCGCTGGATGTGCTGGCCGCCATGGGCGGCCTGGAGATTGCGACCATGGTGGGCGCGGTGTTGCAGGCCGCGCACGAGCGGCGCGTGGTCGTGGTCGACGGTTTCATTGCCACCAGCGCCGTACTGGTGGCCCGTGCCCTGCAGCCGCTGGTGTTGCAGCGCTGCGTGTTTGCGCACCGCTCGGGTGAGCGCGGTCACGAGTTCATGCTGCAGCACCTGGGTGTGCAGGCCTTGCTGGATCTGGGCCTGCGCCTTGGCGAGGGTTCGGGCGCGGCACTGGCCTGGCCGCTGATTCAATCCGCTTGCGCCATCCTGCGCGAGATGGCGAGTTTTGAGTCGGCTGGGGTGGCGGAGAAGTTTGATGAGGGTCAGGTCGCGCTTGGCTTGAAGATGGATTCCTGAGTGGCTGGTCCAGCGGTGTCAGAAGACGGCTATTGGCTGCGCTAACTGCTAACGAACTAATCGCTTTTCGATTATTTGTGATTTGCCCGCAACGGAAACCTCCACAGGAACTTTGTGCCATCACCCAGCGTGCTCTGCACAACCAGTTGCCCACCAAACAAAGCGGTTGCGATGTTGTAGCTGATCGACAAACCCAGTCCATTGCTCCCCTGTCCCAATCGCGTGGTGAAGAATGGGTCAAAAATCCTTTTCTGGCTTTCTTCAGAGATGCCCAATCCATTGTCCGTAAATGTCCACTCCACGTGCTGATCGGGGAGGCTTTGCGCCTGAATACGAATCGTGCCTGAAAAGCCCGCATCGAAAGCATGCATTACAGCGTTATCTAACATTTGCGTCAGCAGTTCACCGTAGGGGCCGGGATAGCTATCAACGGAAATGCCCTGTGGAATGTCCACCTGAACATGATGACCGGCCCCTTCAATTCGGTGCTTCACCGTGGCAAGAACTTCCAGTGTTGTTTCAGCAAGATCAAATGCACGGCGCTGCTCGGAAGTTCTATCCTGCGCAACCCG
Source organism: uncultured beta proteobacterium (assembly GCA_903853895.1). Lineage (GTDB taxonomy): Bacteria > Pseudomonadota > Gammaproteobacteria > Burkholderiales > Burkholderiaceae_C > Allorhodoferax. The sequence continues at coordinate 7,551 of CAINUX010000040.1, forward strand.
CTTGAAGGTCTGCACCAGACCGGCTGCCTTGCGAAGTGATGATTGCAAAAGTTGGGTAGCCTGTGTCGAGCTTTCCAAGAAATTGTCGAGTGCTACGCGCCTGATCTCACCCTTCACGACCGTGGCCCGAAATTCATTTACCTGCGACTCCATGCTGGATGCGACCAGCAATCCGTTGCCAATGGGCGTATTGAGCTCATGTGCCACACCGACCACCATACTTCCCAACGCCGCAAACTTCTCGCTAGCTACGAGCTGCTGTTGCGCTTCGCGAAGCTTGGCGTAGGTGAGGGCATTTTCCAGCGCTATCGCCGCGTAAGCACACAGCGTCCTGAAAACCAGCTTGTCGACGTCCGAATAGGCGTTCTTGTTGATGCTCTGCACGGTCATGACGCCTATGACACGTTCGCCAACGAAGAGCGGGAAGAAAAGAGCAGATCGGGTCTCAAGCGTTCCAGGGACATGGTACTTGCGCTGCTCATCATCCGTTATGGATTGAAAATGTACCTCTTCCTTCTCCACGAAGCATCGTGCAGCAAATGGGTTCTTTGATCCCGACAGCGCAACGTACAAGGGACCAAGGCGTTTTCCATTTTCCATGCCGTACGCCGAACTCAGGCCTTTCCCATCCGGGTCCAACAGCTGGATTCTGAAGCTGGTGGCTTCCAGCAGTCCGTCGAGTCGCTTGTGAATGGTTTCAAAGACGTGGTCAGTGTCCAGCTGTGACGTCAGCTCCTTTCCAATCTCACCCAAACGCCCCAGGGTCTCATTCGATTGCTGTAAGGCGCGCTGGGACTGTTCCATTTCCTGCTGCACCCGGGTCAACTGATCTACCGTTGTTGTGAGTTCTTCGTTCGCTGCACTCAGATCGCGGGTGCGTTCTTCCACGGTTTCTTCAAGTTGAACAGCATGTGCCTGTGCCTGTGCCCACAGGCGCCGACGCTCCTGGGCAGCATTTGCAACTTCCTCAAACCAGTGACTCCAAAGCTTTGGCACCTTGGGTGCAACCGCTGTAGGTTGCGATTCCAATAGGTCCATGTATTCGGCCAATTGCAGTGCGGGACGGGCATAGCGACGGTTCTGTACCCAGGCCAAGCCCATCACAGCAAACATGAGAGCGATGGCCATGGTGAAGTAAGGGCGCAAGGTTTCAATCAGATGCTCGCGTACAGCTGTGTCGGGTACATGCACCAGCAAGGACCAGTCGGTACCGCGCAGGGGACGACTTGTCCATTGTGGGTCGTCCGGACTGGCGACAGGTAACACAGTGCCTGGCATCAGTTCGCCGATTTGTACTTTGGCCTTGGTTCCGTGTAGTCCGCCGCCACTGTCTGCAATGACCAGACCGTTTGCATCCACGACTAGAGCACGCCCCATCGGCACAGGGTGTTGCCGTAAAACAGAATCAAGCATTTGCAGGGTCACATCAGCGCCCACTGCTCCAACATAGCTGTCACGCAGATAAACCGGTGCCAGCAGGGAGACCATCATGCCCTTGCCCGCCGCATCGAGATAGGGTGGTGTCCACACCATCTTTCGCTCCGGATTCTTCTGCGGCCCTGCACTAAGGATCGGGTAAGTGCCATCGGCCTTGAAGACTTCCTTGAACGCTGAATGCATGTCCTTGGAGTTTGTTGCAGAAAACAAGTCGCCCTGTGACTGGGCCGGATAGAGCATCCACCATCGCTCTTGGGCATCGTAGTAGTAACTCCACGTAAACGCCTTGTGCCAAGCATGCGCCGCAACGGCGATATTCAACATACCGCTGGCCGCTGCCAGGTCACGCTGCAGCAGAGCCTGATCAAAATCAGTCGTGAGGTCAAAGTAGAGGGAGCCCACTTGTTCCTGCAGCGATTTGGGCAGGTTTGCCAGGGGCGCCCCCGCCGGAGCGCCTTTCGCCCGCTCCCGCATCCGTGGAACCAGAGTGTTGTCTGTAAGCTCCGGGTGTGCCAAACCACGTTCCACTGATTGGCGCATGCCCGCAACGTGTGACTGAGCGACATCCAGCGTGTCGTCAATGGAAAGTTGCAACTGCTCAGCCTGACCACGCAATGCAGTTTGGAGGACAACGCGCTCGGACCGGATGCTGACCCATCCGTATCCCGCAAGGGCAGTCATCAGCAAGCCGCCACCCAGGACGAGCATCACCCGGTAACGGTGTTGCATGACTTTCGCCGAAACTTCAAGTCCTTTGCCCACGGTGATGCAAGCTCCTAAGAGTCAAATTGCGGTGCAGCGCATCTTATACCGGTGGGGGAGTTCATGTACGGCTGATTAGGGCACAGGATGGGCGTCCCACAGAATGGAAAAAATGTAAACACCCATAGCGAAGTTAAACGCCATGTGGCAAACAACCGCTGGGAATATGGAGTCGCTCTTGCTGCGAAAGTATGCGAAAAGGTAGCCCGTCAAGAACATGAGTACTGCCCAGACAATGCCCGACGGCAGCCAAAAGCTGAATCCCAATGACGTTCGGTAGAGCCCGTGATGACACAAATGCACGAGTGCAAACACCGAGCACTCACAGACTGTGGCGAGAGACCTGGACGTAAAGTCTTCAAGCGAACGCTGAAGCAAGGCGCGAAAGAAAAACTCCTCGCCGATAGGACTAAAAATCATCGACGGAACCGTGAACACTGCAAACAGAATGAGCGTGGACTTTCCTGCTGTATCAAATGATCGCTCGAAGTTGCGCGCGATCGAGACATACCAGTTTTGTGGGCCAACTTCGAATAGAAGTGACCCGATGACACCACAAACAAGAGCCAGCAGCGCCCCGACAAGTACTGCCGTCGCATAGGCACCAACTGAGTTGGCCCGGCGAAGTCCGATTTGATCTCTGCCCAAACGAGTGAGAACTATCCATGGGGTGATTGCCATCAGCGTGAAACTTAACGGAAGCAGTGCCTGATACTGCGCAGAACCGAATAGCGCAAGTGCCCGCATCAATGAGAAACACATTGCAAGTAGCGCTACGACGTATAGCCCACCGGTTGGAAAGCGAGCGATCCCATTTCTCCATTGAAGACTGCGGGAAAGCATGGGGTTCTTTTGGGATATCACGAAAATTTGAATGCGTAAAGCGCAGCAAACTATAGCCCACGGGTCCGCTTCCACGAAAGGAAGTTTCTGGCCCTTGCGGTCTTGAGAGTCCCGTGATTGACATAGACCGGCTGACGCACTCAGCCCGCTGAACTTCGCTGCATTTCCATGCATACTCAAGCGATACCGGAACGGTTTCTATGAAGAAGATTCAAAGGAAAAACACAATGGTTTCACGCTTTGACGTCTGTGCCCGTCCGGCCGAGACGGCCGTGCGCATGGCGGCGGTGTAACGGTGTCGCAGTTTCTGCGCCACTACCTGTTGGCCATCCAGTTCTTCACCCGCATTCCGGTGACCGGGCGGCTGGCCGCGTGGGTGGGCTTCAGCCCGGCGATGCTGCGCGCCAGTGCCGCGCACTTTCCTGGCGTGGGCGTGGTGGTGGGGGCCCTGGTGGCGGGGTTGACGGCCGTGCTGCTGGCCTGCCTGCCGCCCAGCCCGTTTGCGCCGCTGGTGGCGGCCGTGCTGGGCACGGTGTTGAGCGTAATGGTGACCGGGGCCTTTCACGAAGACGGTCTGGCGGATGTGGCAGATGGCCTGGGCGGCAGCAGCGACCGGGACCGCGCTTTGGTGATCATGAAGGACTCGCGTGTCGGCGCCTTTGGTTCGCTGGCCCTGGTGCTGGCGCTGCTGTCCAAGGTGGCCTTGCTTGCTCTCATTGGCTCGGTCAGCCCGCGCTGGATGGTGCTGGGCATTTTTGCCGCGCACGTGGTGTCACGCACCTGGCCGCTGCTGCTGATCCGGCTGATGCCGCACGTGGGGGACGCGACGGGTTCGAAGTCGAAACCGCTGGCGGACCAGATCAGTATTGCCAGTCTGCTGGCTGCGGGCATGTGGTGTTTCATTGCTCTAGCCCCCGTGTTTGTTGCACATTGTGCTATTGATTCAGGAGCGATCCACATGTCGACCTGGTCGCCGATCAGCCCGCTGCTGGTAGCGCTGTTCGCCTCCAGCCTCGGTTTTGCCTACATGGGGCGCATGCTGTGGCGGCGTTTGCAGGGTTTTACCGGCGATGGACTGGGCGCCACGCAGCAGCTGTGCGAGCTGGCGTTCTACCTCGGGCTGGCCTTGTCGCTATGACACCGTGGCCATGACGCTATGGCTGGTGCGCCATGCCCGCCCGCTGGTGGCCAGCGGCGTGTGCTATGGCGCGCTGGATGTGCCTGCCGATGCCTTGGCCACGCAGTCTTGCGCGCAGGCGCTGGCGGACGTGCTGCCACAAGGAATCGGCATCCGCACCTCACCGCTACAAAGATGTAAGCGGCTCGCTCAGGTTCTGCGAGGGCTACGGCCCGATTTGGCATGCACGACTGACACCAGATTGGCCGAAATGGATTTTGGCCATTGGGAAGGCCAGCGCTGGGACGCCATTGCCCGCGCCGAACTCGATGGGTGGACCGACTCTTTTGCCACCTGGCGCTGTGGCGGGGCCGAGAACGTGCAGGACTTCATGGCGCGCGTGGGCGCGGCGTGGGACGAGACGCGGGCGCAGAACCAGCCCTGCGTCTGGATCACCCACGCCGGCGTAATCCGCGCGGCCACGCTGCTGGCGCAGGGCCTGCGCCAGGTGCAGCGGGCCGACCAGTGGCCGATTGATGCACCGACCTGGGGCGCGTGGCGAACTTTCGATACTTGACCGACAATGATCGCCACTCCTTTGCCGAGAACTGCCATGCGTAAATTTCTCTATGCTGCCGTGCTGTTGGCCGGAGCCAGCCAGGCGCAGGACTTCCGGGCCGAGGCCTTGCCCAGCTTGCGTGAACGCCCCAACTATGTGCTGGGGACTTCCAGCCAACGCTGGACCGCCGGCCAGGTCGACTGGTACTACAACCCGATCAATCAACCGGGCAATTTGAGCACCTCGGCCGTGCTCAATGCCATCCAGACCGCGGCTGCCCGCTGGTCGGGCATGTGCAATGTCAACTTCGTGTACCGCGGCATGACATCGACCGCGCCCAATCTGTACGGGGAAGCGTCCACAGTGGATGGTGCCAACGTGTTTGGCTGGGGTGTTTTGCAGGGGGATGACGCGTTCTATTCCGGTCTGACCAAGAGCTGGTTCGTAGGGGAGTCCTATGTCGATGCAGACATCATGATGAATACCACGCAGACCTGGACGATTGACGAGGTCGAGGCCATCATGACCCACGAACTCGGTCACGCCATAGGCCTTATGCACTCCGACCAGTTTGCGTCCGTCATGTATGCCGACCCGTACCACACGGCGCGCTACATGCGCACCCTGCGCGGGGATGACGCCGAAGGTTGCGCCAGTTTGTACGGGGCCGCGGCAACCGCGCGCTCCAACCGCACCTTGAACTGGGCAGAGGCGGCGTATCCGCAATTCCTCTCTCCCAGCCCCGCCACATCGGGCACCTTCAGCGGCTACTACTACCGCTACTACTCGGGGACCAACAGCTATGTGGGCATTCGGGACGGTGTGGCGTACTTCATGGGCCCCGATGGGGTGATCCAGAGTATGGGCGCGCTGAATACATATTATTTCAGCGCACTGTTGTCCGGGTACTGACCTATTTCTTGGCGGCTTTTTCCTGCTCGGCGGCCAGAATCTCCAGGCGCTTGAGCATGTCCTGCATGCCCTCGGCGACGACCTTGACCTCACCATCCGGTGTCTTGATGGTCACGGTGGCGCCGGCCGGGGAACTGGCGGTGGCGGGCGCCGTGGAAATCTGCACGTCGCCCTTGGGCGTGCTGATCTGGATGTCGGGTGCGTCGTTCATGCCGTGCATGCGCGACAGCGGTGAGGGCATGAAGATGGAGCTTGCGGCGCTGATCAACACGCTGCCCACAATGCCTACGATGGCGGCCACCACCAGGTAGGTGACGGACTTTTCGGGCGGGTTCTTCATCAGCACCGGCAGGCCCAGGTACACCAGGTACAGCGAGTACAGGCTGCCCACCAGCGCCAGGATGGACAGGCCCGGCATGGCCGAGAACACGCCCGCCAGCATGGCCGGTGTGCTGGCATAGACGGTCAGTTTCACGCCATTCATCACATTGACCTGTCCGCCGAAGCTGGGGGCGAGCTGGCTGATGAGCCAGCCCCAGACGAACACCATGACAAGGGTCATGATGTATTGACTCACCATCAGGCTCAGGCCGGTGAAAACGGGCAGGCGCATCGAGAAGCCGAAGCCGCCGACACCCATGACGGTCCAGCCGATGAAGCTGGCAACGGCCGGAATGACTGCCAGCACCACCATGTAGGGAACAAAGAGCTTCTGCCAATCGGTGGCCTCCTGTTCAATGGTGACCCAGGTGGGCCCGGGGTTGACGATCATTGCGCGTGCGCGTTCGACGATATCCATGGAGGGACTCCCTAGGTGTTGGAAAGAAAAGGGGGGGCGCTGGCGAGTCTACTGGATGCGCGGCGCGACGCCTTGCAGCTTCTGGCGCACCAGCTGGATGTTGTTGCGCAGTGCATACAGCTCGTCTGTGTAGGACAGGGGTACACTGATCTTCTCTGCGTGGCGGTCCATCTGGTTGAGTTCATCGATCAGAGCCGCCGTGTCCTGCGCGCCCTCAGCCCGGGTTTCGAGTTCGCGCAGCTGGGCATACCAGCGAAAGATGCGCGAACGTACGCGAAATGCGTACAGTGGCGGAACGACGCGCGACAGCGGCAGCAAAACCGCCAGGATGATGCCCATGGCCAGCCACATGCGTTCGACCAGGTTGGCCACCCAGAACGGCAGGTAGCGCTGCAATAGGGGAGTGCCGCCCTGGATGCTGCGCTCGGCTTCCTGCGCCAGCGGCAGCTCGTTGTTCTTGACGTTGGGGTATTCGCGGGCATGTTTGAACCAGCCGGCACTGCCGTGGATGGTGTTGCCGGCCAGGGCGAACAGTTGCAGCAGGGCGGGGTGTGTGCTGGTGCGGGTCAGCAGCGTGGTGGTGGGGGCCACCAGGTGCACATCGCGGGGTGGGATATTCGCCGCCAGGTCGACCACGCCGCGCGGCAACACGGCCGGGCTCAGAAAGGCGAAGCGGCGCGAGTAGGCCTCGCTTTGCGTAAAGTCCATCAGCTTGATGCCCGGGGTTTGCAGCAGCATCTGCACCATGGATGATTCGGGCGCCGAGGCGAAAACAATGGCATCGAGTTCACCGCCCAGAAAGGCGACTGTCGCCGGTGTCTGTTCCTGCTGCGTGAGGGTCAGCGTGCGCGGATCTACGCGGTTGCTGTCCAGCAGCTTGTTCATCAGATTGGGTACGCCGCTGCCCGGTGTCCCCACGTTGACCCGCAGGCCTTGCAGTTGCGTCAAAGACTCCAGGGTATGGGGCGGCGTGGTGTCCGATGGTGCGGCGCCCTCACGGTAGAACAGCCAGACCGGCTCCAGAAACAGGCTGCCCAGCGACTCCAGATCGGCGTCATCCAATGCACCGGCCTCGCTGGTGCCGCCCTGCACAAAGCCCAGGTCTGCCTTGCCGTCGCGCAGCAACTGCAGATTGGCGGCCGAGCCTTCGGACGGCAGCAGCTCGACGGTGATGCCCTCCTTGGCCAGTGCCCGTGCGTAGCGCTTGCCGAACTCGGCGTAGGCGCTTTGCGCCGGGCCGGTGGCCAGGGTCACGTGCTTGGGTGGATTGGGGTCCAGCCAGCCATAGGCCAGAACCAGCAGAGCGATGGCCAGCAACAGAAAGGGACCGACCGAGACGGCCAGGTCGCGCAGCGAGAGCAGGGTGTAGCGTATGGATTGGGTCATGGCGTGGGCGTCTTGTCGGTGAAATCGCAATAGGCGCTGACACCACACTGCCAGCACAGCGGCTTGCGCGCCTGGCACACGTAGCGGCCATGCAGGATCAGCCAGTGGTGTGCATCGACCATGAAGCGCGGAGGGACGCGCTGCAGCAGTTGCTGCTCCACCGCCTCCGGCGTTTTGCCTAGCGCCAGACCGGTGCGGTTGGAGACGCGAAAGATATGCGTGTCCACCGCCATCGTGGGCTCGCCAAAGGCCACGTTCAACACCACGTTGGCGGTCTTGCGGCCCACGCCGGGCAGGGCCTGCAGCGCCACGCGCGTGCGCGGCACCTGACCGCCGTGCAGATCGACCAGCATGCGGCAGGTCTGCAGAAGATGTTTGGCCTTGCTGTGGTACAGGCCAATGGTCTTGATGTACGACTCCAGGCCGTCCAGTCCCAGATCCAAAATCGCCTGCGGCGTGTTGGCCACCGGGAACAGCTTGCGCGTGGCCTTGTTGACGCCTACGTCGGTAGCCTGCGCGCTCAACAACACGGCGGTGAGCAGCTCGAATACCGTGGTGTATTCCAGCTCTGTCACCGGCGTGGGGTTGGCGGTCTGCAGCGTGGCAAAGAAGGCTTCAATGGCGGGCGTCTTCATGGGTCTGGGGCAAGGCTCGCAAAAGGTGACATTGTCGTCAGATCGTGCTACCGAGTCACGCACGTGCGCTCAGGATCTAACCGCATTGATAAGACTAGTTGTCCTATGGCTAAGCTGCTTGCGAGCCAGTGCCGGAGCCTGGGTACCAGTCCATACCGTCATCCGTCAGCGGCTGTGGTAAGTGCGTTGCGCGGCAACCTCCTCGAGTTTTTTGCGCAACTCAGGGGCGCGGGCCATCATGCTCTGGTACTCCGCCAGGCCCAGCACCAGAAAGCGGGTGGGTTTGACGGTGGTCACCGTGGCGCTGCGGGGCTTGTTTTGCAGCAGGCCAGCCTCACCAAAGAAGTCACCACTTTTCATGCGCCGTGGCTCGGGGTGCAGGTCCACCTCTACTTCGCCATCCACGATGAAAAACAGCGAAGTGGAAAACTCGCCCTTGGTGATGACAATGACATGCGCCGGAATGACCAGGGTTCGCAGAAGTCCAGAAATTTCCGCGATCCAGCTGGCGTCCAGTCCTTGAAACAGGGGTAGTCGGGAGACGATCTTCCAGGTTTCCAACAATTCCCGACGCTGGCGTTCATTGGCGAAACCGGTGGCTATGATGCCGGTGGGCATGGCGAGCATACCGATGCCGATCAGCATGGTGATGCCACCGAGGATCCGTCCGAGCGGGGTGACAGGCGCCATGTCGCCATACCCCACGGTGGTCAACGTCACGATGCCCCACCACATGGTGTGCGGAATCGACTGGAACTGTTCGGGTTGTGCATCGTGCTCAATCAGAAACAGACAAGTCGATAGCACGATCAGCAGCAGACCCAGCGTGAGCACCGATGCCATCAGGGTCTGCCGTTCGTTGCGGATGACCGCACCGACAATTTCCAGGCCGGTCACATAGCGCGCGAGCTTGAACAGCGAGATGACGCCGAACACACTGATCCAGCCCGTGGCTGGAGCGCCAGCCAGCAAGTCGACCAGTGGAATACAGGCCAGAAGGTCGATGATTCCTTGAAAGCTCACCAGATAGGCACCGCGCTGACCCCACAGCGGAAACGTCCGGCCGAACCGGTCGCTGTCGGTAGCAGTCCATATCCTCAGCAGGAACTCCACCACGAACACACCACCGCACAGCGGAAGCAACACGGAGGCTGCCGTGGCAATCGGGGGCTGCAAATCGGGCAGCGATTGCAAAACGGTGATCGCGGTGGTGAAGACCACGCTGAACGTAATCAGCAACGCCACCCAGGTCGCTCCGCGATGGGCGTCGCCTCCCGACAGTGCAGCGTAGGTCTTGTGACGAAGCGCGGTGCGGGTCATACCTGCGCTGGTTCCAATGGCGGGGTGGTTTTTGCCGCGGCGTGGCGAGCCTTTTCGGCATCGTTCATGAGGCGCGCCACAATCAGGCGCATGACGTGAAAGCCCAACTTGGGATTCTGGTAGTAAAGACGCGCCATGCCTTCAGCCGACAGGCTGTAAAGCGTGCAGTCGCTGGTACATTCAAGGGTAAGGGTGCGGCGGTTATCCGGTGCAAACAGTCCGATCTCACCGACGAGGCTGCCAGGCGCCAGTTCCTGATCATATTCAACCAATCGCAGGTTGCCGGCTTCCAGATAGAGCATCTCGGTAGCCACATCGCCCTTGTTCCACAGCGTGGTACCTGCCTTGGCGGTGCGCCGCGTCATGTTGGGCAGCAACCACTCGGAGATCGGCGTATCGGACTTGGCGTTCTTGATGGCTTGCACAAGCCTGTGAATCTGTAGTGTCTTCTTGATGTTGATCGGAATCAGCGCACCGTACAGCAGCAGGGTCGGCATGGCGGCGGCCAGATAGCCATACAGCACCAAAAACAGGCATGCCACCAGCGCCACCACGCGCAGCGGCAGCATGCTCTTCATCAGATAGCTGGTCACCATCAAGGCGGCGCCGATGAACCCAAAAAAATACGCTATGTTGAAGTTGCTCATGACTACGCACTATCGGTTGGAGGTTGAGAACGCAGACCGTCGACCAGAGCCTGCACGTCTGCTCGGGCAAGCACTTCGCTGGCATGCTCATAGCCGTGCTGGACAATGCTGTCCATGCGCGTCCAGTCCAGCAGGCCCACTCGCTCCAGCGGCGGATTGAAATAGATGTCGGTAATGCGCTGCGCACCACGCTGGCGCGACATGCTGTACAGGATGGTGACATTGAGCAGGAAGGCGGTGAGCGCCGGCAGCTTGTAACGACGCAATTTCCGGGGTCGAAAACGGTCCCGCAACAGGGCCCAGGAGCTTGGCACCTCGGAAAACTCCAGGCGATGGGGCTTGCGCGCACTCAGATCGGCGCCGATAACCGTACCAATGCCGCGCCGGGTGCGCATCACATCGACCGGGAAATTGTTGAACGTGCCACCATCGCATAGCAGGTCACCATCGCGCACCACCGGCGGCAGGGCGCCAGGGATGGCAATACTGGCCAGGATGCTTTTTTGCAGATCGCCGCTTTGAAGAATATCCTCGCGCGCCTGCGAGTAATTGGTGGCAATGCAGAAGTAGTTCTTCCACAGGTCCTCGATGTCTACGGCGCCGCCCAACAGCGACTCCACCGAATGCCTCAAGATGCCGCGCAAGCGTACTCCCTTGATCAACGACACCATCGGCAACAGGTTGAAGTCTCCCGTGGGGTTGACGCGAAAGGCATCCCGTACCAGGGCCATTGTGGGTTTCAAGGGTTGGTCCGCGGCCACCATGAAACCCATCACCGATCCCATGCTGGTGCCGCCGACGCAGTCAATCTCGATGCCCTGTTCCTGCAAGGCACGCACGATGCCCAGGTGCGCAAAGCCGCGCGCGCCACCACCGGCCAATACCAGGCCCACGGCAGTGCGACTCTGCATGCGGGCCAGCCGCCCCATGTCGCGCTCCAGCGCCGGGCGGATGTGAATGTGGTCTGCCACGGGCCGGCGCGCAAGCCAGCGTGCGGTGCCGCTGGGGCACCGCACGTCTGCGCTGTGCAACAACACCAGAATCTGCGCCGCCTCGGTACGTGGTGGGCGCAGAACCAGGCAATCGGTTTCGTTGGGGTGAACCACCGCGGGCTTGGTCGCATCTGCCAACAACAGGAGCTCATCACAATGCCGGCTGCACACGTGGGACCAAGCCGTGGGCGTGGCATCGGCGACCAGCAACACGAAATCGTTCTCGGCTTCGATCTGGTCGAGCAGCAAGGAAACACGCGTACTGACTTTCGACATGTCGTATGGCTCAGCGCCCGCCAAAGACGCATCCAGCTCCAGCGCATCGTTCACGGTGGCCGCATCGACCACGCGCACCCTGCCAAAGCGCTTGAGTTGCACAGCCAGCGCTTGCGCGATGGTTCCGGGGGCGGCGTCTTCGGTAATAGGCAGCAAGCCAATCGTTACGGGCGGTGCGGCCTTGCTGGGCGCATGCTCGGTCTTGAGTCGACTGATGATTTGCCGGGTCAGGGCCATGGAGATTTGGGGGTTGCTGGCTACCAGAGCGTCGAACTGCGGTTTGTCCAGCCGCACCAGCACGGAGTCTCGGATGGCGACCACTGTCGCAGAGCGCGGCTCATTCGTGAACAGGCTCATCTCTCCAATGACCTGCCCGCGGCCCATTTCCCGCACCATCTTTTGGCTGCCGTCGTCCTGCTGCACATAGGCACGCAAGCGGCCGCTGACCGATAGATACATCGAGTCGCCCGGTTCACCCTGTTCGATCAAGGACTGACCACCGGCCACCTCAACCCACCGCAAATGTTCCCTGAGCGAAGCGAGCGAACTTGCATCCAGGACTCCAAACGCTGTAGTGAGCAGTTCCGTAAGCAGAATTTCGTGGTAATTGGCGTTGTATTGCATGTTTCGCACTTTAGTGCCTTTCGTCATTCACCTCGACAAAAGGCCGCAACAATTCTCGTAAACGTGTGTCGATGTCGCCTTGGTCCAACCGGCCTTTCAGATCGGTGACATTGCAGAGTTGGCAGGCAAACTGCTCCAGAAGACTACTGTCCTGCGCCACCAGCGGGGCGAGCAGGTCGGTTCTGGACAGGACCCGCTCGACCAGAGCCATCTTTTGTTGCACATTGACACCCCAGAGCGCATGGGCACCTGGTATCGGCCGTAACTTGAAGGCCTCAATGAAAACAAAAAAACCGTGCTCGCTGTGAAACCACTCGCCAATGTCACTAATGATGCCTGCGCGTTCGGCCAGGAGCGCGTTCGGATCCAGTGAATGCTCTTCCATTGCAATTTCGATGGAGCGGCGTTTCCAGTGGGGAATTTTCTCGAACAGAACGGGGACGGCAACATGGGTCAACCACTGATCCGGCGGTAACGCGCATCCCATCACGTCGGCAAGCGTGATGCGGTGCTCGAATAGATTGGCGGGCTGCACACGGGGTCGCCCGGGACGATGGTGAAACGTGGTTGCCCGGATGCCCGCCATGCTTTCGAGGATCAGGGCCGTCGGGTAGCCAAACCGCATGCCCACTAGAGCGACGTGCTTTTCCGACATATCTTCGTGGGACAGCGGCAACATCCGTCCGTCGGCGTCCAGGCGGTCGGTTCCACCGGTGTGCCCATAGTCATGCCCGAGCGCAGTCAGCAGGTCTCGTGCGATGGTGGACCCGGGCACTCGCTGTTCTTGCAGCGCATCGATGACCGCCAGCGCTACCGGCAACGCTGTCTCCAATGCACGATACACCCGCTGTGGCGCCTGCTCCACCCACGTGGGCATCGCAACATCTACCGGCCACTCCAGTACCAGCAGCCGGATCAGGACCTCGAAGTTGTGCATTGCGCAATGAAAGGCGTTGTGTATGCCCAGTCGCCGCTCTACGCGAATGTTCATGCGGTACATATGGTGCATCAGCGCCACCATTTGGGGTTTTTCCAGAGCAAACGGATGCGCCAGCGTCAGGTTCAACCCCTCAGTTTCAATGTTCCTGAGCAACGCGGGGGAGTGAATGGGCCATGCATTGATGCCAATGTGCTCGACAACAAAGCGCTGTAGATCGTCCCGGTTGTGGCATGCTTCGGCGGTCAGGGATAGCGCTGGCATGGGGGTGTGGCTCATGCATTTATCGTACACGCTGCGCTACTGCTGGCGACCCCACAACTACCCTAGGCTTGGCCTGTAAACTACTGTCAACTCGATCATTCGTGAAGAGCGCCGTACGTGTCGGTTGACAACGGGACGGTTTGGCTCGTTGCGCCACCTGGACAACCTGAAAAATGAGTGACCTTCGCGCGTTGTTGTTGACCGACGTGGTGGACAGTACCAAGTTGTCCGAGAGGCTGGGTGATGACACCATGGCCGAAGTGTGGGCCGGTCATGATCGGGTTGCACGCGACTTGTTGCCGGTCTGGCGTGGGCGTGAAATCGACAAGACGGACGGCATGCTGCTGCTGTTCGATGAGGCCAGCGATGCGGTCAGCTACGCACTGGCATACCACCAGGCGCTAGCGGGCTTGCCGATACCGTTGAAAGCCCGCGCCGGTCTGCATGTTGGGCCCGTCATTCTGCGCGAAAACAACCCGGACGATGTTGCGCGGGGCGCCAAGCCGCTGGAAGTAGACGGTCTGGCCAAGCCCACCGCAGCGCGCGTCATGTCGCTGGCCATGGGCGCGCAGACGCTGCTGACCACCGAGGCGCGCGAGGCCCTGGGCAAGACCGAGCTAAAGGTCGAATCGCATGGACATTGGATGATCAAGGGGGTCTCCGACCCGCTCGAACTGTTTGAAGTAGGCGCGCCAGAGACGCGGATGGTGGCGCCGCACGACAGCGAAAAAGTCTATCGGGTGATCAAGACTGGTGACTGGTGGCTACCCGTCAAGGACATCCCGAACAACCTGCCCCAGTCTGGCACCTCGTTCATCGGGCGCGAACGCGAAATCGATGAAGTGAAGGGATTGTTGCCCCATACCCGTTTGCTGACACTGCTGGGCATGGGGGGGTTGGGCAAGACCCGTTTGTCACTGCAGGTTGCGGCAGAAGTCATCCATCAGTACCCCGACGGCGCTTGGTTTCTCGACCTGGCCCCCATCAGCGACCCGGCGCTCGTGATCAGCGAAGCGGCGCAGGTGCTGGGCGTGCGTGAGGAACCGGATCGGCCGCTGATCCAGTCTATCTGCGCCCATCTCAAGCCGCTTCGCGTGCTGCTGATTTTTGACAATTGCGAGCACCTTATCAAGCCTTGTGCGGACTTGGTGCACGCCATCGTCAAGGCCGCGCCCTTTGTTCGTATGATTGCCTCCAGCCGTGAGGCCTTGCATATCCCCGGCGAGCGAGCCTACCCCGTCATGCCCCTGCCGGTTCCCAAACCTGGCGATGGCTTGGAAGCCGTGCTGCGCTCCACCGCCGTGCGGTTGTTTGTGGAACGGGCACAGGCACACAAACCGGCGTTTGAACTTACCGAGCGAGAGGCTCCCGCGGTGGCCGAACTGGTGGCGCGGCTGGAAGGGATTCCGTTGGCACTGGAGCTGGCAGCAGCGCGGGTGCGCTCGTTGTCCGTGGTGGACATCAATACCCGCCTAAAGGACCGCTACAAGATACTGACTGGGGGCTCCCGTGTGCTGCAGGAGCGCCAGCAAACGCTGCGCGCACTTGTCGATTGGTCGTACGACCTGCTGCACGAAAATGACAAGGTGCTCCTCAACCGGCTGGCGGTGTTTGTTGGAGGCTTTGTCCTGGAAGCCGCAGAGGCAATATGCGGCAGCGATCCTCTGACTACGGACGATGTGCTCGACCTGATGGCCTCACTGGTAGAAAAATCGCTGGTGATGATGGAAGAGAGCGATCATGGCACGCGTTACCGCATGCTGGAGACTATCCGTGAATACGCCAGCGAGAAGCTGGAACAGAGTGCAGAAACGGCCATTGTCTCCAATGCGCATTGCCAGTATTTCTTTGCCATGGCCAAAGCGGCCAACAAGGGGCTGATAGGTGTGGACCACGCGAGTTGGATACAGCGCGTGGAAATGGACATCGACAATGTGCGTGCGGCGATTGGACTGGCACTACGGGGCGAAGTGGATCCAATGATCGCCGTGAAGTTTGCCGTGGCTTTGCAGGGTTTCTGGTGGCTGCGCGGATACGCAACTGAAGGACGCAAGCTTGTACAGGTCGCACTGGAGTTGCCTGCCATTCAGGCGTCTGACATGGCACAGGCATGGGCTTTGTATGTTGGTGCGGCACTGGCGGGCGGCCAGAGTGACCACGCCACCGCTTTGCAGATGCTGGAAACGTGCCTGGACCTGCGCCGGCGTTTGGGCAACCCGGTCGACATCGCAGCTACCCTGTCCACCATGACGCCGACCCGTATGGCGCTCGGGGATCTCGCCCAGGCGCGTGAGGGCGAAGTAGAGGCCTTGAAAATATTTCGCGAACTGGTGGATAAGCAGGGCGAAGCCATTGGCTTGCTGCATTTGGGGCAAATCGGTTTGTATGAAGGCGACGATGCAAGCGCACAGGCCGACCTTGAACGGGGGTTGGTGGTTGCGCGCTCCCTCAAGCACATGGAAGTGCAGGCGGAATGCGAGCTGATGCTGGGGCTGGTGGCTCTGGAATCGGCGGACTGGCCGAGGGCAACACAGTGTTTCACCCGTTCATTGAAGATGTGCAAGGACAACGGCGACACCCGCGGACAAGCCAGGGCGACTTGGTATCTGGCCAAAAGCACATTGCATGATGGTGACTTTGAAGCGTCCCGCACCCAGTTAACCACCGCCATACGCGTGTTTCGCAAGTTTGAAATGAGCGAGGAACTGATTGGTTGTCTGGAAGATTTTGCGCATCTGGACCATGCGCGAGGGCAATGGTTGCGCAGCGTGCGTACGCTGTCTATTGCTGACCAGATGCGTAGCCGTGCAGCCATCGTGGGGCATGTGCGTGGTGCGGCCCGCACTGCGGCTCTGGTAGAAGCGTTGAAAGCTCGACTACCGCACAGTGAATACGATACAGCGTGGGTGGCCGGCCAGCAGATTGAGGTGGAAGCTGCTTTGCTGACGGCGTTGTTGAACTAACGCACAGAGTCAACGCTCTATGCAAAATGCAACCCGAAGGTTGCATTTTCTTGTTAGCTTGTGGTGCGTTGCTTGCG